>JANNJF010000162.1:0-1023 GCA_031405715.1 Gammaproteobacteria bacterium
GATTTTAACAACGCGGTCTCTGAACTTTTCTTCAGGCCACCGAGTTTCCCGTTGAGCGCCTCGAGCTCGCCCTTGAGCTTGGCGTTCTCCGCCTGCATCGCGTCGCGCTCCAGGGCCATCTGCCGCAGCATGCGTTGCGCCTTGGCCGCCTTCTGGTCATCGGCCTCGCCGGCCGACGCAACTCCCGCCGCTAGTACAAGTATTAGCGCCGTGACCGCTTTAGATAATGCTGTTGCCCGCATGAGTATCTCCGTCATTAAAACTGGCTAAAACTTCGCGTTGAGATCGATCTGAAGGACGTCGATCGCCAGCGGCGGTCCGTCGATCTCGTTGGCGCTCAGCCAGCGCAGCGTCAACCAGCTATTGGCGGCCAGCCCGTAACTGCCTCCCAGTGTCCAGCCCTTGGCATCGGTACCGCCGAGATGAAAATCGGAATCGGTGAAGGCATCGAGCACGGCATCGCGCTCCAGATACTTGTAGGCCATGATGAATTGCCAGTCGGCGCGCTGCTTCATGACCGGTGTACCCACCGCCAATTTCACCTGATAGCCGCTGGTCTTGGGTTCGATATCCAAACCGGTGCGCTGAAAAATCTCCTCATGATCGAATCCGACATTTTCGACAAAGTCCCCCGTTAGGACCACGTGCACCGGGTCGAAGGCGGCCATGTCCCAGGAGGCCGTCAGGTTCAGCTCCTTAAAATCCGGGGCGAGCGCGAACAGCCCGGTCGTCAAGAGGAGGTCATTACGCATGTGGAACATCGAATTTCCCTTCTGCACGAATTGCGGCGCCAAATAATCGAGCAATGCACTATCAGTCCGTTGGCCGGTGATGTGGCGGTAATCATAATAAGCTAGCCCCACCTTTACGCTGTGGGCTGTGGAAAATTTCCAGTCAAACCCGGCCTGTGCGCCAGTCAAATATTTGTCGCTGTCAGACCGTTCTATCTCCTGCATGGGAAACCAACCGAACGTGCCGAAACCGGTAAGCCCCGCACTCAGTCGAGGCTTGATGGTGGCTGCA
>JANNJF010000163.1:0-2346 GCA_031405715.1 Gammaproteobacteria bacterium
GCAGGCCGATGGTCTTGCGCCGCGGATTCTGCAGGCGGCGCGGCACCTCACGGGTAGCGGGGAGGATAAAGGTATAAGGGCCGGGGGTGTTGGCGCGCAACAGGCGGTAATCCGCGTTGCCCACCCGGGCATACAACGCCACCTCCGCCAGGTCGCGGCACACCAGGGTGAAATTGTGCTTTTCATCCAGATCGCGCAGACGCCGGATGCGCTCCATGGCGTCTTTATCGCCGATGTGGCAGCCAAGGGCATAGCTGGAATCCGTGGGATAAACGATTACCCCGCCGCGCCGCACGATCTCCACCGCCTGGTGTATCAGGCGTGCCTGGGGATTGTCCGGGTGGATAGCGAAGCATTGGGCCATGGTGGGTGGGTGTGTACGTTAATGAGTGGGTGAGCGGATAGTAAATGTACGCGCCCGTGTCGGGCACTTTTTTGGTAGGGTGGGCATCGCCCATCAGCGGACATTGTCGATGCCCGCGCGGTGGGCGATGCCCACCCTACCCTTTTTTATCAATTCCTCGGATGGATCAACCCGTTCGTTAGGTCACGCAACTGCCTTCGGCGCCGTGCTGTCCAACTTCCAGTCTCGCCACACGGGGACGCACTGATCCGGCAAGGGCGCGAGCCGCCCGAGATCGGTCCAGTTGGATTCCGGGCCATGATAATCCGAACCGCAGGAGGACAGCAGCTCGTATTTCGTGGCGATGGCGGCAAAGCGAAAACTGTCGTCGCGGCTATGGCTGCCGGAAGCGACTTCGATGGCCTCCCCGCCGGCCTCCTTGAATTGCGTGAGCAGCTGATGCAGGCGCGTGGTGTTCAGCTTGTAGCGCGCCGGGTGGGCAATCACCGCCTGCCCGCCGGCGGCACGGATCCAGCTGACCGCCTGTTCCAGGGACGTCCACTCCCCCGGGACATAGCCGGGCTTGCCGGGGACCAGGAATTTCTTGAACACCGCACGCACATCCTTGGCATGCCCCTCGGCCACGAGAAAATGCGCAAAATGGGTGCGGCTGATGAGATTACGCCGGGCCAGGGCGCTGGCGCCCTCATAGGCCCCGGCCACGCCTTTTTTTGCCAGGCGCCGGCCGATTTCCTCGGCGCGCCAGACGCGGAATTCACGCAGGGTCTTGAGGCCATCCTGCAAGGTGGCGTCGTGCCTGTCCACGCCTAAGCCCACCACGTGCAGGGTCTGGCTGCCCCAGGTGACCGACACCTCAACGCCCGGTATCAGCGTCAACCCGACGTCGGCAGCGGCGAGTTCCGCCTCGGCGATGCCATCGGTGACATCGTGGTCCGTCAGGGCCAGCACCTCGACACCATTGGCCTTGGCGCGCAGCACCAGCTCCGCCGGCGACAGGGTGCCGTCTGAATAGTAGGTATGGGAGTGCAGATCATAGTGCGGCATAACAACGCGATTCCTTGATTTCCGGACTACCTTGTCCAGAGTAAGGGCATAGGGATGCGCTAATTGTCATCCCAGGCCTTAAAACAGGGTATCATGATAAAGAACCAATTTGACCCCGGAATATACCGATTCATGACGAACCAGCCACCCCTGTCCGAGGCCGTCACCCGCTTCAAGCAGGCCGCGGAAGAAATACTGAGCACGTATGAGGCACGCAAGCCCCAGCACAGCGTCCAAGTCACGCCGGCGCAAATCATTGATGCAGTTGAACAATTCCTGAACATCACGCTCCGCACCGACCGCGAGGGTGAAACCGGGCCGCTGGCCTCGGACGATGTGGACCAGCTGGCGGACTACGGACTGAGCCTGCTCATGGACCTGAGCGAATGGGCCAAGCTGCTGAGCTGCCAGAACGCCTACGCCGAGCTGCAGAAAGTCAGCCTCGCGGCCACCGACTGGATCATCCGCCACCACGGCCAGATCCGCGCCCTCGAGCCAGTGGTGAATGCCTTTGCCGAGGTCGCCAATGAACTGCGCGAGCCCGGCGAGCTGGAGCGCATGGCGCAGTTCATGGGCCGGGTCTTGAGCGTGACCGCCGACTTTATCCAGCAGGACTTGGAAAAGAACAATCCGGGACGGCCCTGGCGCGTCCTGCATCTCAACCGCGGCATCGTCGCCACCCGCTCGCACAACGTAACACTCATGCAACAGGTCTTCGACGATCTGGTGCTGGCCGTGCCAGAGGATGCCCCGGGATTTTTCCGCGAGGGCATGGAGCAGATGGAGGCGCTGAATTACCCGCCGGAAGTGCGCGAAATCATGAGCCGCTACTACACCGCGGTGACGCGCCCCACCATGCACTAAGGAACCTCTAGTGGCAAAAACTATCAGATTACGTTCCCTACCCATGAACCCGGCCGCAGGCCGCACGAATCTCC
>JANNJF010000164.1:0-7237 GCA_031405715.1 Gammaproteobacteria bacterium
CCGAGCGGTTTATGCCTCCCCGAAGGGGGCCCGACGTGCGCGGGGGAGAGGGGACTTGTCCGGAGGTTCCCTGGGGATAGGGAATAACTTATTGGACGGAGTACTAGTCCGAATCAATATCACCACCACTCCGCCCTGCCCGCGGAGGAATTCGCACCCTAAGCCCCTGTCTATTCTCGCAATCTTTTCCGTGCTGGCCTGATTTTGGAGAAAATGCCGCCCTACGTTCGCCAGCGTACAGATTCCGCTCACGCCTTTGCCTAATCTTGCCACACTGAACTGACGCCACTTGGTACTGCACCCAACCGTTAAACCCAACGCACCAGATCGACTGGCCATGGGGTTTATCGATTGCCCTGCATGGGTCCGCCGGCCATTGCCGGGTTGCTGGTGGCGATAACGTAGAGAGATCACCGAAATGAAGAATAAGCTCACGCCCAGGGAAACAGGCGTCCATGACCAAAGCGGGATGAACGCCATGGAAACGCCTGTGCCGGTTCTGCGCATGCCCGTGGATGTGTACAGCCTTTCCCTCGCGGTACTGGCGATACTCGCCGTGATCTTCGCACTGAGCTGGGCCCAGGCCGTGCTCATTCCCTTGATGCTGGGCGTGATGATCAGCTATGCCCTTTCCCCCCCGGTCAACCTGATGGAGAGATGGCATATCCCCCGGGTCATCGGCGCGGCGGTGTTGTTGCTGAGCATCATAGGTGGGACAGGCTATGCGGTTTACTCGCTGAGTGATGACGCGGGCAACCTGATCGAAAGCCTGCCCGAAGCCGTGCAGAAGTTGCGCGAGACGCAGATCAAAGTGCGAGGGACGCCGGCAGGCACGATGGAGAAAGTGCAGAACGCCGCCACCGAAATCGAGAAGGTGGCGACCGAATCCGGTGTCCCGCTACCCGCCACGCCACGGGGCGTGACGCGGGTGCAGGTCGAGAAGCCCAGGGTCAATATCAAAGACTACCTCTGGATGGGTACCAAGGGGGCGATCGGGTTTGCCGGTCAGCTCACTATGGTATTGTTTCTGGCCTATTTCATTTTGGTTTCGGGTAATACTTTCCGGCGCAAACTGGTCAGGATCAGCGGCCCCACCCTGAGCAAGAAAAAAATCACCCTCCACGTGCTGGATGAAATTACCGGGCAGATTCAACGCTACCTGATGGTCCAACTGTTCACCAGCATCGTGGTGGGCGTGGTGACCTGGCTCGCGTTTCTCGCCATCGGCCTGGAACACGCGGCCATCTGGGGCATCGCCGCCGGGGTATTCAATTCCATCCCTTATCTCGGTCCGGTCATCGTCACCGGTGGCACTTCCCTGGTGGCCTTTCTGCAATTCGGCACCATCGGCATGGTGCTGGCGGTCGGCGGCGTCTCCTTACTCATCACGAGTCTCGAAGGTTATTTGCTCACGCCCTGGCTCACCGGCCGGGCCAGCCGCATGAGCCCGCTGGTGGTTTTCATCGGCGTGCTGTTTTGGGGTTGGTTGTGGGGCGTGTGGGGGTTATTGCTGGGCGTGCCCATCATCATGATCATCAAGGCGATCTGCGATCGGGTGGAAGATCTGCAACCCATCGGGGAACTGCTCGGCGAATAGCCCAGACCGGTGCCGCAGGGTAAAGCCAGGGTGCACCCCTGAGCACCGTGTGGGTGGATGTGCGACGGGTCAGGCGCGCTACCGACAGGATTACCCATGGTGAAACACGCCGTGCTATTCCCTCCACGCAAGTTGGTCACGGGCCGTACAGCAGATTGACCTTCCAATGTCCGGCGCCTCACCGTCACCGCCTGTTTCGCCGTGGCGCGCTGGCGGTTAAATGCCGTTTTTAGGTTAATTCAAGATGTGTACGTTAGCGCACAGAAACGCCATCCGAACTGATTAGAATTCCGTCATGCACTGCTGAAGCATATTTCCACGGCGTTTGTGGTATGCCAACGGTGCGTATGCGAATCCCTCGAGCCTGTCGGCAAGCCGTATGGGACTTTACGTCAAAAGACCGGCGGGCGATCTTCGCGGGCAACTGGAAGCAATACTAAGGGTAAGATTGAAGTGAACTGGGGCAAACTCAACGCCGATTGCTTCGACGTGATCGATTGTTGTTTCACTCTGGTCAGACACATAGCGCCCCCCGCGTGTGGACTGATCCTTGCCAGCTGCGCAAGTCTGCCTGACAAACAACTCCAGGCGGAAATCCCGCAGCATCAAACTGTGGAATTCGAGAGCGCACGCGGCCCCGTCTCTGCAGGCAAGAGTGACGCCATTGTCACCACGCTTAAGGGCAGATCCGGCGATGACAGCATGCTCCAAAAGCATCTGGCGCTGGAACAGGGGATCAATACCGATAGTCCGCTGGTGCTGGACAACAAGCTGGTCCTCTTGCAGGACGGACCAGCGACCTACAAGGCCATGTTTACGGCCATGCTTGCCGCCAAGGATCATATCAACCTGGAAACCTACATTTTCGAGGATGATGACGTCGGCAGGCAGTTCGCGGACCTGTTGCTGAAAAAACAGGCCGCAGGCATTCAGGTCAACCTGATATACGACAGCGTCGGCGGTCTGAGCACGCCCAAGGAATTTTTCAAGCGCCTGACCGACGGCGGCGTCCAGGTGCTCGAGTTCAACCCGGTTAACCCGCTTGCCGGCAACAAAAAGGAATGGCTACTCAATAATCGCGACCACCGCAAGCTTCTGATCGTCGATGGTCGCGTTGCGTTCCTCGGTGGAATCAACATCAGCGAATCCTATTCCAGCAGTCCCTTTTCCAGGATCAGCAGAAAAAAAGGCAAGCCCGCTACGGGTTGGCGCGATACCCACCTTCAACTCGAAGGCCCGGCAGTGGCGAAACTCCAGACCTTGTTCATGGATACCTGGACAAAACAGCGCGGTGAACCCCTGGCAAAGAAAAACTACTTTCCCAGGCTTGACAAGCAAGGCACGGAGATCGTGCGTGTCATCGGCAGTTCCTTCACCGATCCGTACAGCCTGATATACCTCACACTGCTTTCGGCGATCACCAATGCGGAACAGCGTGTCTATCTTGCCAATGCCTATTTCGTTCCCGACCCGAAACTGCTCGAAGCCTTGACCGACGCGGCGCGGCGCGGCGTTGACGTCAGGTTGAACCTGCCGGGCCGGACCGATTCGTGGGCGGTGTTCCACGCCGGGCGTTCACACTATACCGAGTTGCTCCGTGCCGGCGTCAAGATTTATGAACGCCACGGCGCGGTCATGCATTCCAAGACCGCGGTCATTGATGGCGTTTGGTCCACGGTCGGTTCAACCAACCTGGATTGGCGCAGTTTCCTTCACAATGACGAGCTCAATGCCGAAATTCTTGGCCGCAACTTCGGCGCACAAATGGAAACCATGTTTGCCCACGACCTGGCGGATTCCACCGCCATCCATCTCAAAAACTGGGAGCGCCGGCCATTTAAGTTCCGGGTGCAAGAGTGGCTGGCACGGCTTGCGGAATACTGGCTTTAGGCCGGCCTACCGGGCGAGGGGAAATTCTTTTTAAACCCTCGACGGCGACCTGGTCTTGAGAGCGGCATCTGCCCTGCGGGATAGGTGCGTTACCGCACAGATTGCACGGAATGATTGCCGCTAGACTGATTTTTTATTTCAAGGGAAAAACGTCATGACATTGGGAACCGTGCTACTGGTTATTCTGGTTTTGCTGCTACTCGGCGTGATCCCAACCTGGCCGCACAGCCGTGGATGGGGCTATGGCCCAAGCGGTATTCTGGGGACGATCTTGATCATTGTGCTTGTTTTGTTCCTGCTGGGACGGATCTGACCTTTCATTTCGCCGCGTGAGCGGCTGATTGCGAAATCAGCGCCGAATCCGTTGCCTGGAAGGGTACATTCATCGCGAGATATTCTTTTATTCTAACTGGAAGGTTTATCCATGAAGCAGGTAAAGTTTGTCTCAGCGGTTTTTCTGGCGATGCTGCTCGTGTCGGTTCTGGGCTGTGACACCGCGCCGCAGAAGGAAAGCAGCGGGGAGTATGTCGACGACAGTTACATCACGACCAAGGTCAAGGCGGCCATCCTGCGCGAGCCTGCGCTTAAGTCCAGTGAAATCAATGTGGAAACATTCAAAGGCGTGGTGCAATTGAGCGGCTTCGTGAACTCACGATCGGATATCGACCGGGCGGTGGAAGTGGCCCGTTCGGTGAAAGGCGTGAAGTCCGTCAGGAACGACATGCGCCTCAAGTAAACGCCGGGCAGAACGGAAGCGAAAACATGACAAACAAATCTCGCCAGGCTCCCTCCTCACAGGCCCAGGACTGGACCGCGTGCAGCCATGCGGAATACGTGGAGGGCGAGCCCCTGGTGGAGATGGTCCGCCAGGACTTGCTTGCGCGACGAATCTCCATCGATGCTTGCCGCGACATCATCCAGTATTTCCGCGATCAGGACGCACCGACGCGTCATAGGCTGGAGGGCATCCTGGCGCTGAAGGGCCAGCGAGCCGGCGATGCAGCCAACCGTGCGGCCAGGATGGCAGCGGATGTGGAAAGAAACAACGCGCGAACCAAATCACCCTGAGCCGCCTCGCCGGTAAACGTGTGCGGAACACCGCCGCGTAACTATCCCCAACGCTGGAAGCTAGACGACTGGACAATCCTCTGCGGGGGCACGCCGGCTTATCGTCCGGGGATGGACCGGGCGTAATAATAATAATAAGAATTATACTAATTTAAGGTAAGATTAAACCCGAACTCTGGTCCTGCCACGGATGCCAGGGCACCACAGGCCGGCCTTGCCGGATAGTTCCTTTTTCTATAGCCAGAGGAAGGCAGATGCGCGACGCCACAGCCCACCCCATAGTCCGCACCGTGCTGCCGTATGCCGCGTTTGCGGCGTTGTGGATATACGTGTCCGACCGGATACTGGCCATGCTGGTCACCGACCCGGTGCTGGTCACGCGACTCCAGACCTACAAGGGACTGGCCTTTATCCTGGCAACGTCGGCATTGCTGTATTATCTGCTGAACCGCCAGCTCGCTCAACGTAAGCAGGTCGAGGGCGAACAGATAAAGCTGCACTCCCGGATCCTGAGTATCCTTGAAAGCATCACCGACGGTTTCGTCGCCCTCGACAGGGATTGGCGCTACACCTACGTTAACAAGCGTGCGGCCGAGATGTTCGGACGCAATCCCGCAGACCTCATCGGCAAGCACATCTGGACCGAGTTTCCGGAGGGTGTGGGCCAGCCCTTCTATCACGCCTACCACCGGGCCATGGGCGAACATGTCCCCCTCACGATCGAGGAATACTACGCCCCGTGGGAGCGCTGGTTCGAAAACCGCATCTACCCTACTCCCGACGGCATTTCGATTTACTTCCAGGAGATCACCGGGCGCAAGCGGGCAGACGAATTGCTGCGTGGGCAGTTCGAAATGCTGCAGGCGTTGTACGACGCGGCGCAGGAAATCCAACGCGGCCTCGATATCGAGAGGCTCGGCGCGCACATTGTGCGTGTCTGTGTCGAGCGCTTCGGCGCGCGCTGCGCCTGGCTCGGCAGCGTTGAGGCCGACGGGCGCGTTGAGAAGATCGCGTACCACCCGCCGGACAACGCGTCTTTACACCAGCTCAAGCTACGCTGGGACGACTCGCCAGAAGGCCAAGGGGCGACCGGCCGTGCCATTGCTTCGCGCGAACCCCAGATCACTCCGGATATCTTCACCGACCCGCGTACGTCACCGTGGCGCGCCGCCGCGCTGGCCGAAGGTATCCGCACGAGCGCCGCCTTTCCGCTGCTCGGGCATGAACAGGCCTTGGGGGCGCTCAGCGTCTTCAGCGAGCAATCCGGCTTCTTCACTCCCGAGCGCGTCGCTTTTTTCGCGGCCTATGCGCGCATCGCGGCGGCGGCCATCGAGAACGCACGCCTGTACCAGCGTATCCACGATACTGCCGGTGAACTGCGACAACTCTCGCGCAAGCTGTTTATGGCACAGGAATCCGAGCGCCGCCACATCGCCCGCGAGCTGCACGATGAGATCGGCCAGCTGCTCACGGTCATCAAGTTCGATCTGCAAGGTTCCCTGCGCAAACCGGGTGTAGAGGGCATCGCCCCGGCGCTGTTGGAGAGCATAGACACGATCGACCAACTGGTGGGCCGGGTACGGGATCTGTCGCTGAATTTACGCCCGTCGATGCTCGATGACTTGGGGCTCGTGCCGGCGCTGCGCTGGTATGTCCAACGCCAGGCAAAGCACCTGGGCCTTGCGATCGAACTGCAATTGCCCACGTCCGCGCGGCGCTTGCCGTCGGAGATAGAGACCGCATGCTTCCGCATTGTGCAGGAGGCGCTCACCAACGCCGCACGCCATGCGCAAGCGACGCAGGTGGATGTGGTGCTGGCCATCAACGAGCAGGATGCCGAACTGACTGTGCACGACAACGGCGCCGGCTTTGACGTCGCCGCTGCACACCAGCGTGCCATCGCCGGTGGCGGCTTCGGTCTGCTCGGCATGCAGGAACGTGCCCAACTGGTAGGCGGGGAGTTGCGTATCACCTCCGCCCCGCAGCAAGGTACGGTCATACAGGCGCAGTTTCCGCTCCCCACGGCCGAGGCGACAGGCGCATGAGCGCAATCCGTATCCTGCTTGCCGACGATCATCATCTGGTGCGCGCCGGCATCCGCTCCCTGCTCGAAGGCCTGTCCGACATCGAAGTGGTGGCCGAAACCGGCGACGGGCGCGAGGCCATTGAACTCGTACGCACGCGCGGTCCGAATCTCGTGCTCATGGACATTACCATGGGAGGGATGAACGGCCTCGATGCCACCGCCCACCTGCTCATTAAAATAACACTTCCCCCATCTGCTAAAATTTTTTTTATTGTTGGAATGGTCGCCGTCATCCGGTTATCATCAGTAATATTAAAATTCTTATCCAGAGGCACATTAAAATCAACACGGATAAGAGCCTTTTGATCTTTGAAGTTGAAGTTGCTGAATTTTGACATAGCTGTTGTTTATAAAATTAAACCGCAGAGACGCAAAGCCGCTGAGAATTTTCCTCTGCGTCTCAGCGCCTCTGCGGTTACTAAACTACAAGAATGATATTACTTGATCAATTTTGCAAAATGATGTACCGTACGTACCAACTGGGATACATAACTCATTTCATTATCGTACCAGCTAACGGTTTTCACCAATTGCTTGTCGCCCACTATCTGCACTTTGGTTTGTGTTGCGTCAAACAAAGAACCGTAGGTGATCCC
>JANNJF010000165.1:0-2740 GCA_031405715.1 Gammaproteobacteria bacterium
CTGACCCAGACCTCCGAGCTGCTGCAGGAGGCCTACGACTTCGCGCGCAACTTGGCGCAGCGCGGTGGCACGATCCTCTTCGTCGGCACCAAGAAGCAGGCGCAGGACGCGGTCGCCCAGGAGGCGGCTGGAATGCAAGCAGCCGGTGATTGACGCAGTGCAGGCGGAACTCAAGCCCATTCAGGACCGGGGCGAGGCCCTCGCCAAGGACCCGACCCTGGTGAAGAATATCATTGCCGAAGGCTGTCGCCGTGCACGCGACGCCGCGGAGGAAACCATGGCCGACGTACGCCGCAGTATGGGGTTGGGATATAGCTGATGACCGAACCGACCAAAATTCCTGCAGTGCCCCAGCAGAACGAAATGCCGTTCGCTATCGTGGCCGGCGAGAACATGATGCAGATGCCGCAGGATCTGTATATCCCGCCGGACGCCCTGGAGATCATCCTCGAGACGTTTGAAGGTCCGCTGGACCTGCTGCTGTATCTGATCCGCAAGCAGAATCTCGACATCCTCGATATTCCCATTGCCGAGATCACCCGCCAGTACATGGTGTACGTGGAGCTCATGACCACGGTGCGTCTGGAGCTGGCGGGGGAGTACCTGGTGATGGCGGCGATGCTGGCGGAGATCAAATCGCGCATGCTGTTGCCGCGCCCTGTCGAAGTGGAAAACGAAGAAGAGGATCCGCGTGCCGCGCTGGTGCGCCGGTTGCAGGAGTACGAACGCTATCGTGAAGCGGCGGGTGAGATCGACGAGCGTCCGCGTGTCGGACGCGAAGTGCACCTGACCCTGGTGGAGTGCGACAAGCCGCCGATCAAACGCATCGAACCCGATGTCTCGCTGTTCGAGCTGCTGGACGCCTTTCGCGGTGTGCTGCAGCGCGCCGAAATGAGCCGTCACCATCGTGTACTGATGGAGACCTTGTCGGTGCGCGAACGCATGACCCAGGTGCTGGCGCGCCTCAACGGCGATGTGTTTATCAGTTTTGAAATGCTGTTTGATGTCACCGAGGGCAAGATGGGTGTGGTGATCACTTTTATGGCGGTGCTTGAGCTGTTGAAAGAATCCATGCTGGTCCTGGTGCAGAACGAACCCTATGCCCCGATACACGTAAAGGCGGTTGCCTGATGACTGATGAAACGACACCCGAGAGCGAAAACGCCAGCCCCAACGCCGAGCAGGGCGTGGCAGTGGAATTCAATCCGGAACTGAAGAACATTATCGAAGCGGCGCTGCTGGTGGCCGGCCAGCCGCTGACCATCGACAAGATGCTGTCGCTGTTCCGGGACGACGCGCGCCCCGCGCGCGACGAGATCCGCGCCGCTCTCGTAGCCCTTGGCGAGGATTGTGCCGGGCGCGGCGTGGAGTTGATGCAGATCGACAACGCCTGGCGCTTCCAGAGCAAGCAGAAATACGCCGAATGGCTGCAGCGTCTGTCGGAAGAACGCCCGGTGCGTTACTCGCGCGCGCTGCTGGAGACCCTGGCCATCATCGCCTACCGCCAGCCGGTGACGCGTGGCGAGATCGAAGACATCCGCGGCGTGGCGGTGAGCTCCGAAATCATCAAGACCCTCCTGGGCCGTGAATGGATCCGTCAGATTGGCACGCGTGACGTGCCAGGCCGGCCGGCCCTGTATGGCACTACCCGCGGCTTCCTCGAACACTTCAATCTAAAGAGTCTGGACACGCTGCCACCCCTGGCGGAATTGCGCGACATCGAAAAGATCGCCGCGGAGATGAATTTCTCCCTGCCCATGGATGGCGGACCGGCGGTGGATGCAAGCATGCAAGCCGATGCGGATGCAGATGCTGATACTGATGCCGAATCGGATTTGGATTCAGATGAAGAGTCCGGTGACGATGATGCATCCGAAGATGAGTCCGCCGATCGGCACACCCGCTCCGCGGACGCGGCTGATACCGGCGACGAGTCAGTGAATGAAGCCGTCTCCGCCGATCCGGGCGCGACCGCAGAGCACCTGTGAACAGAAAAAACCCCGCGCCGCGTGGCCGCCGCGCAGCGTCTTCCTCCCCACGCACCCAAGGCGACAAGCCCCGCGGGGGCACGCAGGAGACGCCGGACCGCGCAACCACCCTCCGTGGTAAGTCGTCCGCCAGCAGCAAGCGCCCGTCCCGCGGCCTGCGCCGACCGACATCCTCCACGCAAGACAGCGCAGAACCGGTGGTGGTCGCGGTTGCGGAGAAACTGCAAAAAGTCCTGGCGCGGGCCGGCATCGGCTCGCGCCGCGAAATGGAGCGCTGGATCGAAGAGGGGCGCATCCAAGTGGACGGTGCCGCGGCCAACCTCGGCCAGCGTGTACTGCCAGGCCAGGACATCCGCGTGGATGGCCAATCTTTATCTGCCGGTGCCGCCCACGGCAGCGCGCGCCGTATCCTCATCTACCGCAAACCCGAAGGCGAGATGTGCACCACCGTCGACCCGGAGGGCCGCCCCACTATCTATGATCATCTGCCGCGCCTGCGTAACAGCCGCTGGATCGCCGTGGGCCGACTCGATTTCAATACCCAAGGACTGCTGCTGCTAACGACCGACGGTGAACTCGCCAACCGCCTGATGCACCCGAGCAGTGAAATCGATCGCGAGTACGCCGTGCGCGTGCTCGGTACTGCGGACAAGGAAGTCCTGGATCGCCTTCGGGAAGGTATCGAACTGGAAGACGGCCTGGCGAAATTCGACACCCTGGTGGATGTCGGCGGCGAAGGCGCCAACCACTGG
>JANNJF010000166.1:0-1024 GCA_031405715.1 Gammaproteobacteria bacterium
CGCTATAACCCTCCCAGCCGTGCTTGAGTGTCGGGTAGTCCTGCTTAAGCTCGCGGAAGACCTGTACCTTACGGGCGCGCTTGTCCGCGTCAGACAAGGACGAGGCATACAGGGCCTGCAGGCGTGCGCGGTGTTTCAGCAGCAACCCGACAAATTCCTCGTGGCGTTGTTTGTCCTGCAGATAGCCTTGCAGTGGTTGGGTCTGGGCGGATGCCACACAGTCGCTGGCGGGACACTCCGCCTGCAACCAGCGCCGCATCCCCTCGATCTCCACCGTCATGGCGAAGGACTCGTTGAAGGCGGAATCCCCCCGCAGATAGAGCAGCTGATGGGCCAGCTCGTGAAAGATGACCCCGGCGACTTCCCTATCGGACCGTCGCAGCACCGGGCTCGGCAGCGGATCGCTGAACCAGCCCAGGGTGGAGTAGGCCGCCACTCCGGCGACATACACGTCATGACCGTCTTTTTGCAACTGCGCGGCGAAGTCTTGCGCACGTTGCTCCGAGAAGTAGCCGCGGTAGGCGACGCAGCCGGCCACCGGGAAGCACCAGCGTAACGGCTGGAGGGACAACTCGGGTGTGGCATAGACACTCCAGGTCACGTAGGGTCGTTGCAGGTCGGCGTAGCGGCGGTAACTGCGATTGTCCGGCAAGGCGAGTTCACGGCTGGCGAAGGCGCGCGCCTTGAGAACATAGGTGAGGCGTTGCTTGAGCGCCGGGTCGGAGGCCGGGTCGTGCAGAATCGTGTCGATGGGGCGCGTGCGGTGCATCACGCCCAGCTGGCCATTGATGGCCTGGAGATAATAGCCAGGGCCGGCGCAACCGGCGAGCAGCGCGCACAGCGGCAGTGCTAAGCGGGGTAAGAAAAAGTGTAAGCGGCGTCAAGGACGATGTGCTGGGGCAGGCCTTCGCGCACGACATCCGCGCCGCCCGCGTCACCTTCGATACCAAGCCGGCGACCAAAGGTCCGTCGACCGCGCGCTGCTACATCATGGTGACGCCGGACGGCGAGCGAACGATGAATA
>JANNJF010000167.1:0-3930 GCA_031405715.1 Gammaproteobacteria bacterium
CATGGACGGTATCGCGCTGATCAAAGAGCTACGCACGCTTTATCACGGGCAACGACCCGCTGCGTATCATCCGCGAGCTTTCCGTTCTCGGCGATTTGTCCGTGGCGGCGGACACCACGGCCCTGCCCGAATTTGCCGACATGAATCTCGAATCCAGCTACCTCGGCTGGACACTGACACTGCATGGCGATGTTCCATTGGCCGCGGTGAATGAGCTCTTCGATTGGGTGCGTGATGACAGCGACCTGGAAATTGCACCGCTCGCCGGCGTCCGGAGCGATGCGCCGGAGCGGCGTGAGAACAACGATCGCCGTACCAGCGAAGATCGGCGTGTGCCGACGGCGGCCGGCAAGGGCACGTCCATCCGCGTGGACATTAGTAAGGTGGACGCGCGCATCAACATGGTGGGCGAGTTGGTCAATAATGGATCGGTAGCAACGCTGTAAAACGCAGCGCCGGTCGGAATTGTATTGAATGCTGTGACGATGAACGAGGTTAAGCCATGTCTGTTACCACCAGTGTCTCACCGGACTCGAAAAGAGTCGACATCAGCGTCAGTGGACGTTTCGATTTTTCCGTGCACAAGGAATTCAGGGACGCCTATCGCAATCATCCGGGCCTCGCCGAATACCGTGTCAACCTGAGTGCGGCGAGTTACATGGACAGCTCGGCCCTCGGCATGCTGTTACTGCTGCGCGAACATACTGGCGAGGATGCCAACCGGGTTGCCCTGTGCAATCCGTCGTCGGGCATACGCAAGATACTCGAGATCGCCAATTTCGACCGGCTGTTTCGCATCGAGTAGCCGCGGTGACTTCGCAGGGAATGGATGAGCCACGGCCGGAGTGGCGGCCCTCGCCCGGGAGGGCATTGGTGGTGGACGACGACGCAACCAACCGCGTCTTCATGCGCGCGTTGCTGCACAAGGAGGGTTACGATGTCGTGCTTGCCGAGGACGGTGTGCAGGCGGTAGCGCGCTTCCTCGAAGAACGGCCGGACATCGTCTTCATGGATGTGATGATGCCGCACATGGACGGCTATGAAGCCGCGCGCCGGATCAAGGAATTGGCCGGCGAGTCATTCGTGCCGGTAATTTTTCTCACCGCGCTCAGCGACGACGAAGCGCTGGAGAGCTGTGTAAGCGCGGGTGGCGACGATTTCCTCAGTAAACCGTTCAAGAAAAGCACCCTCAAGTCCAAGATCGTCGCGATGCAACGCATCCGCGATCTGTACAAGCGTATCGATACGCAGCATATGGAGTTGCGTGGGTTGCACGCGCGCCGGCAGCGCGACGACGAGATAGCGCAGCAGGTTTTCGCGCGCGCCCTGGGTGGCAGCGATGCCGCGCTCAGCAGGGTGCGTTATCTGCTGCGTCCCGCCGCCACGTTCAACGGTGACCTGATGCTGGCCGCACGCCGGCCGGGTGGCGGAATCAACCTGATGATCGGCGACTTCACCGGTCATGGGCTGGCCGCGGCCGTCGGCACCCTGCCGGTCTCGGATATTTTTCAGGCCATGACCGCCAAGGGCTTTTCCGCGCCGGATATTATTGACCGGATCAACGGCAAACTGCGTGCGGTCCTGCCCGTGGGAATGTTTTTATCCGCCTGCTTCGTGGGCCTGGAAAAGGAATTGCAGGTGGCCGAAATCTGGAACGCCGGTATGCCGGACGTGCTGGTGATGGACCACGGCACGGGACGTATCCGGCAGCGCATTGCTTCACGTCACCTGCCGCTGGGCATAGTCGTGCTGGCCGCTGCCGACTTGAGCATGGAGCGAGTGCCGGTGGGGCCGGACGACCAGCTCATCCTGTACAGCGATGGATTGATCGAAGCACGCAATGCGCAGGGCGTGGAATTCGGCGATGCCGGTCTGGTCGCCGCCATTGAGCATGGGGCCGACGCCAACGAGGCCTACACGCGCATCGTGCAGGCCTTGGACGCCTTTTGTGCCCATGTCCCGCAAGACGATGACATCAGTCTCATGCAGATACCCTGTGCCGTCGAGGTTCTGCCTATTCAATCGTCGCCGCCCACCCGCGGTGCGACGGGTGGCGATGGGCGCAATACCAACGGCGCGTGGCATTGGTCGATGGAGTTGCGCGCCGCCAGTTTGCAGGCGGTGGACCCGGTACCGATTGCGATGAATCTATGGCAGGAGTTGTCGGGAAAAAACTGCCAGCACGCGTTGCTTTACACCATATTGCACGAACTCTACAGCAACGCACTCGACCACGGCGTGCTGCAGATCGATTCCACGTTGAAGAATTCGAGCGCGGGCTTCGAGCGCTACTATCAGCTGCGCGAAGAGCGCCTGGCGCGTATCGACGGCGGTTATGTGCGCCTCTCCTTGGAATACCTGCCGACCGAATCGGCGCGCCGGTTACGTATCGTCGTGGAAGACAGCGGTGCAGGTTTTGCATGGCAGACGGTACTCGCCGGCATCCACGACGTCGGCGCATTGAGCGGTCGCGGCATCCGGCTGGTGAACAGCCTGTGCGAGTCGTTGCGTTATGAAGGGCGCGGCAACTGCGTGGAGGCGGTGTACGTGTGGGATGGTTAGGGAACAACTTACAAGTCCCTCTCCCCCGTGTTTTTCGGGGGAGAGGGTTAGGGCGAAGGGGAATCTTCGCCTTGCCCCTCACCCCGGCCCTCTCCCAGGGGGAGAGGGAGAAAACAATACGCACTATTTAGCGGTCGGATCAGTAAGATACTGCGCATAATTTTTTAAAGAGAAAACACGTCTTGCCACGAGTGGCAGACGCTGTATTGCATCACCACTATCCTCAAGGAGGAGAAATGTCGCATGTTATCGCTTCACCGCTGCCGATCAACGACCCCGCGCTCAGTATCGAGCATCGGGTCGAAGCCGGCGATCTGCTGATCAGTTATCTCGCCCAGATCGGTGTTGAATACGTGTTTGGGGTGCCGGGTGGTGCCATCGAGCCGCTGTACAACGCCCTGGCACGTTCCGCGCGCCAGGGTGGACCGCGCGCGGTGGTGGCGCGCCACGAGACCGGTGCGGCGTTCATGGCGGATGGTTACGCGCGAGAAACCGGCGCCCTGGGGGTGTGCTGCGGGACTACCGGGCCGGGCACCACGAACCTGATCACCGGCGTTGCCTCGGCTTATCATAATTCGATCCCCATGCTGGTTATCAGCGCGCAAACGGCGCTTCCCACCTTTGGGCGCGCGGCGGCGCAGGAGTCGTCCTGCACCGGTGCCGATACGCTTGCCATGTTCGCCCAATGCACACACTATAACACCCTCGTTTCGCATATCGATCAGTTCGAACATAAGCTGGCGGGCGCCATCCTCACGGCCTGGAATTCGCGCGGTCCGGCACATCTGAGTATACCTCTGGATATACTTCGCGCCCCGGCGCCGGTACCCAGACCGTCTTTCGATCTCAGCGTTTTGCTACGTACCGCATCGCTTTCGGATGCCACCGCCATCGAGCAGCTTGTCAATCATGTGGCCCTGTCGAAACGATTGGTGTTGCTGGTCGGCGCGGGTTGCGGCGAAGCGGTCGGTGCGATCCTGCAATTTGCGGAGTTGGCCGACGCACAGGTAGTGGCTGCGCCTCACGCCAAAGGACTGGTCAGCGCCTATCATCCGCGTTTCCACGGCGTTTTTGGTTTCGCCGGTCACGCCAGCGCGTACGCGCTGCTCGCGGACGCGTCCGTGGATCTGGTTCTGGCGGTGGGGACCGTTTTGGGCGAGGTGGACACCGCCGGCTGGGACGTCGGCACGCTCTTGAATAACAAGCTGATTCATATCGACGACAACGACGCGCATTTCACACGCTCGCCCATGGCGCGTCTGCACGTGAAGGGCAGGATAAGCACGGTGTTCGAACAAATGACCGCCGTTTGGAGAAAACACCTCCCTGCCGGGTCCGGTCATGGGACAGCAGCGCGTACAGCCGCAA
>JANNJF010000168.1:0-3235 GCA_031405715.1 Gammaproteobacteria bacterium
GTGCCGCTGTTTCCCTTTTTCGTCATCAACCTGGCCATGGGCCTGACGCCCTTGCGCACCTGGACCTTCTATTGGGTCAGCCAGCTCGGCATGCTCGCCGGTACCCTGGTGTACGTGAACGCCGGCACCCGCTTGGGTGAAATCCAGAGTCTGTCGGACATCCTATCCCCCGGCCTGCTCCTCAGCTTTGCCCTGCTCGGTGTGTTCCCTCTCCTGGCGAAAAAAATCGCCGCGCTGGTGACACGCCGGCGCGTGTACCGCCGTTGGACCAAACCGAGAACCTTCGACCGCAACCTCATCGTCATCGGCGCCGGCGCGGCCGGGCTGGTCAGTGCCTACATCGGCGCAGCGGTCAAGGCCAAGGTCACCTTGATCGAAGAACACAAGATGGGCGGCGACTGCCTGAACTACGGCTGTGTGCCGTCCAAAGCCCTGATCCGTTCCGCCAAATTTGTGCAACAGGTGAAGCAGGCGCGCAGCCTCGGCATCACGCACGCGGAGGTGCGCCTGGACTTCGCCGACGTGATGGCGCGGGTGCGCCGCGTCATCACCTGTGTCGCGCCGCACGATTCCGTCGAGCGCTATCGCACCCTCGGCGTGGATGTGCGTCAGGGGCATGCGCGCATCACGTCGCCCTGGAGCGTGGAAATCCACGGACGCACCCTCACCACACGCGCCATCATCATCGCCACCGGCGCACGTCCACTGGTGCCGCCCATCCCCGGTCTGCAAGAGGTGGGCTACCTTACCTCGGATACCCTCTGGTCGCTGACCACGCTGCCACGGCGGCTACTGGTGCTGGGCGGCGGACCCATCGGCTGTGAACTGGCGCAGTGTTTCGCCCGCCTGGGCGCCGAGGTCACCTTGGTCGAAATGGCGCCGCGCCTACTGGGGCGCGAGGACGCGGACGTCTCGAGCGTCATCAGCGACGCCCTGCAACAAGACGGCGTGCGTGTGCTCTGTGGTCATGCGGCGCGGCGCGCCGAGATGGTCGGTGGCGAGAAACACCTTGTCGTTACACACGCCGGCGTCGAAACGGCGCTGCCCTTCGACACCCTGCTGCTGGCCCTGGGGCGATCACCGCGCACCGAGGGTTACGGCCTGGAAGAGCTGGGTATTCCCCTGGCACCGCGCAAGACCATCGAGGTTAACCAGTATTTAGAGACGCTCTACCCCAACATCTATGCCTGCGGCGACGTGGCGGGCCCCTATCAGTTCACCCATACCGCCGCCCATCAGGCCTGGTATGCCGCGGTGAATGCCCTGTTCGGCGGCGTGAAGCGTTTCAAGGTGGACTACTCCGTCATCCCCTGGACCACCTTCACCGATCCGGAAGTGGCGCGGGTCGGTCTGTCGGAATCCGAGGCGCAGGCCCAAGCCATGCCCTACGAAGTCACGCGCTACGGCATGGACGATCTGGACCGCGCCATCACCGACGAGGTCGCCCACGGCTTCGTCAAGATACTGACCGTGCCGGGCAAGGATCGTATCCTCGGCGTCACCATCGTCGGCGAGCACGCCGGCGACCTGCTGGCGGAATACGTGCTCGCCATGAAATGCAAACTCGGGCTGAATAAAATCCTCGGCACCATCCACACCTATCCGACCCTGGCGGAGGCCAACAAATATGCCGCCGGCGCCTGGAAGCGGGCGCACGCGCCGCTGAAGCTGCTCGCCTTGGTAGAACGCTTTCACGCCTGGCGTCGCGGGGCCTGATGCAACACTTACCACTGGCGACGGCGTTGTGGCTGCTGTCCCTGACCCATGTCCAGGCCCAGGCGCCCATCGAGGCGGCGGCCTTCTCCCGCGCGACCACCCCCGGCGGTCTACCGGCGGATTGGCAGGCCTTCAATCCGGCGCCCAAGGTGAAACCGACGGTCTATACCTTGGTGCGCGACACCGACCGCATGGTGGTGCGGGCCGATGCGCAGCAGTCCATGTCCAGCCTGATCCGCGTGTTGCATGTCGATCTCGCCGAGACGCCGCTGCTGCAATGGCAGTGGCGGATTACACGCGTGGTGGCGTCCGCCGACATGAACACCAAGGCGGGGGACGATTACGCGGCGCGTGTCTATGTGCTGTTCGACTATGACAGCAGCAGGCTTTCCTTGAGTACGCGTCTGAAAATAAAACTCGCCAAACTGTTTTACGGCGTCGATGTGCCGGCCGCCGCCCTCAATTACGTATGGGACAACCGCCACCCCATCGGTACGCTACAGCCGAACGCCTACACCGACCGTGTACGCATGCTGGTGGTGGAAAGCGGTACGGCCCATGTGAATGAATGGCGCACCGAGACACGCGATGTGGCGGCGGATTTCCACGCCGCCTTCGGCGAGGAGGCGCCGTCCGTGATAAGCATCGCCATCGCCAGCGATACCGACAATACCGGCGAAGACGTCACCGCCTGGTTTGGCGATATGCGTTTTCTGCCACGGGGGACGCCATAAGTGGCGCGCGTGTCGACGCTGCGCACCTACCACTGCGGCCGGCATCAGCACCGCTACGGTCTGCATTGCCAGCGGTACCTGCCTAGGAACTCTGGTCAAGCCCCCTCTCCCCCGCGTTCTTCGGGCCCCCTTCGGGGAGGCACAAACCGCACGGAGAGGGTTAGGGTGAGGGGATGATCATGGATTTTTCCCTCACCCTGTCCCTCTCCCTAAAAGGGAGACGGAACCTAGCGTAATAGTTTTTGCGACTGGTTCAGAGCTTCCCTAACCTAATTCACACCAGGAGATATTTTTTAATGATAGACGCCAATCTCGTCTGGGTCGCCCTGCCCATCCTGGGCCTGGCATGGGTCAACGGCGCCAACGATGTGGCCAAGGGTGTCTCCACCCTCATCGGCAGCGGCATGGCTCGACCCTCCCGCGCCATCTGGTGGGCAACGTTCTGGACCATGCTGGGCGGTTTGGCGGCGGTGCTGTGGGGAGCGAAGTTGGCCAGCGCCTTCGGCGGCGGCTATCTGGCGCCGGACTTCGCACTGTCGCGGGCATTTATCGTCGGGGCGTTGTGCGGCGCGTTTGCCTGGGTACTGTTGGCGACGGTGTTCGGTCTGCCGGTGTCCACCACCCACGCCTTGCTCGGCGGCACCGTGGGCGCGGCACTCATGGTGGCGGGCCCCGCGGGTCTGCGCATGGGCGTCATCGCCAACAAGGCCCTGCTGCCCCTGGCACTCAGTCCGCTCCTGGCCATCGGTGTCTGTTGGCTGCTGCTGTGGATGGCGCGCTGGGTT
>JANNJF010000169.1:0-13855 GCA_031405715.1 Gammaproteobacteria bacterium
GTCTGCTTCAAAATGCGGTGGTCGTTCATACAGAGGTTGAGTTCATCCCAATGTATAAGAATCAACCACTATTCGGCGACGTGGACAAACGACTGCGCGAATTGGGTTTCTTGCTGCATAAATTCGATGGCGTATTCGGGCGACAACTGAGGCCGTTTGTGGTGAACAACAACCCCTTCAGTCCGCTCAGTCAAATTGTGTATGCCGAGGCAGCGGTTTACGTCAAGAACTTCATGGATTTTGACGCGTTGCCGGTGGATAAACTGATAAATCTGGCAACCATTCTGCACTTTGTTTATGGTTCTTTCGACCTGTGCGCCCTCGCATTAGAGAGTGCGGATAAACAGGCAGGTACAACGTTGCAGCCAAGCTATATTAAGCGCCTGACTCGGCCCGGAGCATAGCTAAACTGCTCGCCAAGCCTCGGCACGGGGCCTGCAGACATCCAACAAGGCGTGCAGAGTAAGAAGAAAATCTGTGTCCCCGGTCCGGTAGAACAGGATATTGCCGAAGACGACGCGACCCAGGTCGGGCACCGGCCGGTCTATGAAGATGTTTGTCAGGCGGTAGTTCCACTGTCCCTTGCTGAAATTTCCATCATCATTGTAGTTGAACGAAATCGATCCATACCCTGCCGCGGCCATGTGGGTGATGGCCTGATTGATGGAATCCAGCGACTGGCGAGGGAAATGTGTCCCGTATTCCACCAGGACGAGGCGCGGCTGGCGGGAATTGAAATCGTGGGAATCCAGTACGTCGAAGTCATAACCTTCGGCATCGATTTTCAAAAAATCGACGAACGCCACACCGTGTTCGTCATAGAAGTCGGCGAGACGCACACAGGGCACCTTAATGATCGCCTCAGTGGGCCCAAACGGCGAATCTCCCAGCCCGGATAGGCCATTGCTGCGCGATTTGTGAAAAGTGACTTCCCGATCTGAAACATTGCTGACTGCACTGGCAATCACGCGACAACGGGGTCCGTATTGCATGACGTTCCGCTCCAGAACCGGGCGAGCATCCGGGTCGGGTTCGAACAGATCAGCGGTCCATCCGCCCGCCAGTAGCGGCTCTGCCATCGAGCCATAACACGCCCCCACGTCGACCATATGATGCGGTCGGCCCCCCTGATGAGCGCGAAAGAACGGCTCGATCAATACCTTCACGATACCAATGTCCGTGAGCGTATTGAGTTCGAAGTTGTGTCCAGCGACGGAATCTGCCAACCCCTGTAGTTCCTGACGCAATGTGGCCGAACTCGCCTCTTCGAGCACGCGGTAGCGGCCAAGGTATTGCTCATGAAGACTGGACAGCGCATCGCCCACTTTCGTCGAGAACCCAAGGGTATCGAAGTACAGGGGGGGTTGCGTGTCCTGCAGTGACTTCAATGTTGTGCGAGCCTGCTGCCGCTTGACAGGGTTCGACGCTATTTCAATCGCTGAAGAGATGTAGCCATCATCTGAATCGCATATGAGCTCATTGAGTCCTACCATTTGCATTAGTGCGGCACCGTGATTCGATCGCCCGACAGGGCCGCTGCGGACGATGGGCGGGACCCCGACGATAATGGGATCCAACAGTGAACAGGCGCCTGCAAATGGGTAAGCATCGAGATAGACATCCGCCGTTGCGAGCACCTTGTGCACATCCGCACGCGTAGGGAGAGGATTGACGATCCGCAAGCGGCTGGGGTCGACGTTCAGTTTCTGCATTTGACTGGTGAGCCTGGTAACGAACGGCTGGGCTTGATAACGATTGCTCCAATTTGGATTGAACGGCATTAGCAGGAGCACACTATCGGGAACTTCCGCCAGAATCTTCGCCCACGTCAGAGAGAGTTCCGGGATAATCTTGAAAAAGTTAGCGCCGGAGAAGAACACGATCGTTTCCTTGGAAATGCCCAAATCGGGCCGGCCGATATTGACGCTAGCCGGTTCAACGTCGTACTGATAGGCGTAATAGTTAATTGACCCAGGCATGAGCCACAGATGCTCGGTATAGTGTTCCGGTGCGTCTGCCTCGGGCTCGTTCCAGCGGGCGGACAGCATTATGTCCATATGCCGCAGACCGGTGGTGACTGGGGAACTGACGGATGCGATCTGGATGCGGGCAAGACGATGTGAGCCAAACAGGCAGGCTGGATTGGTCACAGCCGTCATGTTGGTTCCGATCAGCAGGATGTCCAGGTCATCGGCACGAATCTGTCTCACTTGCGCTTGAAGGTCGCCCCCGGTCAGTACCTTGAATCGGTCGACGCGCTCGATGCAGTGCTTTTCGAGGGCGTGCCCCGTGGCGGTCATCGCATAGAGTGTTACATCGAAGCGTGAACGGTCGATGAAGTCGAAATGAGAAAGCGTGAAATAGGTTTCAGTCTGCGCGCTGAAGTGCTGAGCAAATATCCCCAGTCGGATCTTGCCGTGGCTTTTCGTACGAGGCGGGAAAGCAGTCAGCGTCAATGCGCCGCTGGCATTTAGTGCGGCAGAGATGAGATCGGCCCGCTTCTGGTAAATGCCGCGGAGATTACCGGTATTGAAATAGGCCTGCACGAAATTTGCCCGGCTAGCAAACAGATTGGTGAGCGCGCGCGCGGCGGTGCTGTCAACGATCCCATGTTCGTTGATGCCTTTCAGGTGAAACAAGTCGACGATCTTGGAGAGGTACGCAGCATAAGCCGCCGCATCGCCTACCTGGCTAAAGACTTGGGGCATATCCAGTAGAAATGCACAATACCTTTCTCTCAGCCAGTCCGGGATGTTCGCCACATCGCCGGGGATGGGCAGTTCGAAATTGTGACATAGCAGCATACCAGCGAGCAGCCTCGACGGGTAATGAGCGTCACCCTCCATAGAGAGGAGTTCTGAGCGCAGGGCATTAAGCACCGACTCGTCATTTGCATCCCTGGGCAGATCCTGCAACCCCGACTCTTTGATCGCTGTGTGAGCATCCACGAGGAAACGGGGCCACCAGGAAGCAAGGGCATCCGTTGGGAGAGTTCGCAGCAGGGAGATGATTTCTCCCCGCATATGACGAAGCGTACTGATCGACGAGACGTCCGTCTTGCTACGGAAGCGCTCGACTGCACTCTTCGCTGCATCCCGCATGACCGCAAGAATGCGAAACGCCTCCGGGTCGTTCGGAATGACGCGCAGCACCTCATGGCACAAGCGGGCTGCCTCCGCGAACCGACCGGCACCTTGGCATTCGATGGCCTTGCGCTTGATGTCGACCCCCCACGAGGTGGCGCCGCCAGCCCGGGCTACGACTTTGTCATTCTCAAGCCGCCCGCAACAATACTTATATTTCTTCCCGCTACCGCAGGGGCATGGATCATTACGCCCGGGTTTAATCTTGGCGACGGAAGCGGGCTGACGTGAGAAATTTGACATTGCATTCACCAATATAATTATCGAAGAATTGAAAAACTCTGTCTCCTACCGCCGTCCAAGCCTGGCGCAAATCTCGCGTTGCGGCCTGAGGGCCG
This sequence comes from Gammaproteobacteria bacterium, assembly GCA_031405715.1. Taxonomy (GTDB): domain Bacteria; phylum Pseudomonadota; class Gammaproteobacteria; order Acidiferrobacterales; family UBA6901; genus JANNJF01. Next base: position 3,482 of record JANNJF010000169.1, read on the forward strand.
GAAGGGCTGTATTTCAATGACCCAGCGCGTCGAATAATGGGCCCAGGTGCTTGGCATAATGCTGCCACTTTCCCACGGAAGAATTGTACATAGGCCGGCGTACCTGATCGTAGCTACGGGTCGCAACCTGACGGCCGCTCTCGTAGAAGCGTAAGCAGCCGTCCTCCCACTCCAGACCGCAAAACGCAATCATCTTGCGCGAGATACTCTCTTGATCGGTGACGAGTTCTTCATAGTTTACGTCTAGCATAGGAATGTCCAGGACCTTCGCCCAGTGAGCCATCAGCCGCTGGTATTGTACATGCACCGCACCTACAGTCGTAAGGTCATAGGTATAGGACAAATCACCACCAAAATCCTGGAAGTACTCGGACAGACAGGTATCACGGGCGTCCCGGCAGCAATGGAGTACGCGCGCACCGGGGAATAGCATGTTAATCAGCACAAGATACAAATAATTGTTTGGCATTTTATCGACGACCCGTTTAGCGTCACCACCCTTTCCTCTCACAACATTCAGGTAACCCGTCGCGAGTGTATCGAGCTCATTCGTATTAATCGGCTGGAAAATGGCCGGGTAACCACCTCCGCTCGACCCATATTTCTGTGACAGCAAATGCGCGATTTCGCCCATCTCATTCAATTCGCCTGCGCCATGAACTGCTGAATGGCGCGCGAGTATCTGTTCCACCAGGCTCGTGCCTGATCGCGGCATGCCCAAGACAAAAACCGGTATTTCCGATGGCACGCTGGATCGGGGAAAACTTGCCATTCTTTCTTTGGTGAAAAATCCGATCATTTCATCAATATCACGGCTGCGCGCATCGACATCGCACACCGCACCCTTGAGCATGTTCCCCTGCCGATAATTCTCGAAGGCCAGATCATAGTTACCCGCTGCATCAAATAGATTGCCCAAGGTGAAGCGTAAGGTTCTCTTCGTGGCATTGGGTAAATTGTCCTGCTCAAGGTAGCCTTCAATATAGGTTATCGCTTGCTGCTGTTTGTCGAAGCGCCGTGCAATATCGGCAAACGCAGACGCAACATTGATCTCATGCACGCCGCGCTCCACGTACGGCAGCAATAATTGATAAGCATCCTCATATAGTGCTTTTCTATGCAGGATAGTGGCCAAGATACCGATTGCAATGATATTGTCTGGGTCACGTTGCAGCACCTGTCTTATATTATCGTGCGCCTCATCAACATCCCCTTGAGTTATTAGATTCGTACTCAACGATAGCCGCGCCGGCAGGTAATTTTCATTTAATGCTAACGCCTTGCGGCAATATTCCATGGACTCTTTGCGCATGCCGCCTCGCTGCCAGCCTGCTTCCGCTATCCCGAGCATGGCCTCGCATCGTGCTGGATTGATCGTTAACATCATTTTGAAGGATTCCTCGGCCTCACTGAAGCGCCCGAGATGCATGTATACGCTCCCTCTCAGCAGGTAACCATCTTCAAACCTGGGATTGAGTCGCAATACCTGCTCGCAGACATTCAGCGCCTCTTGCCACCGGCCACTGTCCAGTAATGCACGTCCGAACCCAGCCTGAACTGCCAGGTTAGTCAAGTTTTTCGCGGCCAGCATTTGGAATACCGGCAACGCCTCACCGGGTTTATTTGTGTCCAGCAGGAAGGTGCCATACTGAAGCTGGGCATCCGTTGACCCGGGAGCAAGTTCAGCGGCTTTGCGATAGTGCGAACCGGCTTCCTCTATCCGACCCAGTGTGTGCAAGGCCATAGCCAGGCTTAAATACACCTGGGAATGGTTCGCGCCCACTGCCAGCGCCCGCCTGAACTTATCGACACTCTCTTGCGTCCGTCCTTGGGACTGTAATGCATTACCGTAATTGACCCAGCCCTGAATGGAATTCGGCTCCAGCGTGACCCCGCTCTGCGCACTGAATTCCGATTCCTTGAAATCGCCCAACATGCCATACAGGGCCGAAATCGTAAACCACGCATTGGCATTGTTTGCATAGCGCTTTTTAATAAGCGACCGAATACTCTCAATCGACTGCCGCGCCAGGGGAAGATTACCTTGCTGCAGTTGTTGCTGCGCATCGCGCACTAGTTCATCTATGTTTGATTTGGCCATTTATTGCATTTACATCACACGTTGTTTCGCCCAGCAGGCGCGGTTGGTGAAATCCTAATTTTGCTGATGAATTAGGCGTTGTACATGATAAGTCGTATTTGCCAAATAAGCCCGGGACTGTCGTCGGGAAAGGCCTTCAAACAAGGCACATTTCAATGAAAAGAATGCCTGCAAGCGGAGTTGAGCGCAAGCGGAAGGCGTTTTACTTTTTTTCGCACCAGGCGCGCCACATTGTCCGGTAGGCTTCCTCGATCTTACGCGTAAAACCAACGGCGTCGCACAAGGAAGAAGCGGTCATCTTGTGACGGAGTGTCGCGCGTAGCTCCATCAGCCTGTTTTTGTCAGCAGCAAGGCCGACTGCGCATTCGATGTAGTCTTCCGTTGTGCTGGCTATGCAATCGGACAAGCCAACCTGAGACAGCAGACTTGCCCCGACGCGCCCCGAGTGCCGGTTTCCCGCCAACGTGACCACGGGTACGCCCATCCACAGCGCTTCACAGGTCGTGGTTGTACCGTTGTAAGGGAAAGTATCCAGGGCAACATCCATGCGCGCATAGACAGCGAGATGCTCGGCCGTGGTCGGTGACTTCTTCAGCAGTTCCAGACGATCCTGCATAATGCCGTGCTCGGCAAACTGGGCGTAGTAAAGCTCCCGGGTCGGTTCATCCGATAACCAAGGGTACTTCAGGATGAGCCGCGCATCGGGCACGGCCTGAAGCAGGCGCGCCCACAGCGCAATGACACCGGGATTGATTTTGGCCAGATTATTGAACGATCCAAAGGTGATGTAGCCCTTTTCCTGGGAAGGAGGCGGCGTTACCGACGGTGCATCGGCAGGGGGCTGATAGCAGAGAAAGCCGGCTGGGATTCTGACCAGGCTCTCGGTATTCAGTTTATCCGATTCCCCCGGCGGATCTGCCCAGATATCGGTCAACCGGTAATCCATGGCTGGCAGACCGGTGGTATCCGGGTATCCGAGGTAGGTTACCTGTACCGGCGACGGTTTTAACGCGAATGCCCGCAACCGATGACTACTGGTGTGACCAGACAGATCCACAAGAATGTCGATGCCATCGGTCTCAATCAAGTGACACAGTTGCTCATCCGTCATGCCGGCTACGTTGTGCCAGCGGCTGGCCAGGGCCTGCAATCGCCTGGTCATGAAATCCTCACTTCCTCCCGTAGAGTAACAAGTGATATCAAATGCCGCCGAGTCGTGTTGCGCCAGCACCGGTTCGATGAAAAACGCCACGGAATGACTACGAAAATCCATAGACACGTAACCGACACGCAAGCGTCTCTCCGGATCGGATGTGTTGGCATGCCGGAGCTGACGGGGGCCGGGCCTGACGTGCATTTCCACCCAACGGCAATGCTCTGCAAAAATGGCCGCCGCATCGATGTCCGGTTGGTAGTGCAGTATTAACAGCAGATTGGAATGTGCCGCAGCGTGGTCCGGCCGGAGTTGCAGGGCGCGGGCGTGGGATTCGATGGATTCATTGATTTTACCCTGGTAAGAGAGAAATACACCCAGTGTGTTATGCAGTTCTGAATCGCCAGGCTTGCTGGCAATGGCCTTCCGCTGGGATTCGACCGCCTCTTCCAGGCTGCCAACAGTACAAAGCGCGTTGGCCAGGTTGATGTAGGCAGGGGTCAGGCTCAACCGCGCCTGGGGATGTTTCGTACCTAACGCCAGCGCCCGCCTGAACATATCGATACTCTCTTGCGTCCGTCCTTGGGACTGTATTGCATTACCGTAATTAACCCAGCCCTGAATGGAATCGGGCTGAAGTTTGACCCCGCGCTGCGCGCAGGCCTCCGATTCCTTGAAATCGCCCAGCATTCCGTACAGGGCCGAGATGGTAAACCACGCATTCGCGTTGTTTGCATAGTGCTGCTCAGCCAGCAACCGAGCACTCTGTATCGATTGCCGCGCCTGGGGGAAATTGCCTTGCTGAAGTTGTCCCTGCGCATGGCGTACTAATTCATCTATGTTTGATTTGGCCATCTATGTACATTCACATCGCATGTTTTTCGCCCAGCAGGCGCGGTTGGTGAAATCCTAATCTTCCTGAAGATTTAAGCGGGGTACAGGATAGACCGAATTGGCCAAGTAGACCCCGGTCCTATTGCCGAGATCGGTCTGTACACAAAGCGCATCTCAATGAGCATCTCAATGAAAGAAAAGAATGCCTGCAAGCGGAGCCACGCGCAAGCGACTTGAGGGCCTGATGCAGAGTGGCATCGAGCAGCTGTTTAGAATGCGTTTCGCGCACCCTAACTTAAAGCCGGGTCGATCCTGAGCCATAACCCCGGACAGCTTGACTCTTCTACCGCCCAACCGGCCTGGCTTGACGCTTCCCGGTGCATCTGTTCCAATGGAAGCTAGCAAAGAAATTGGCGACGCAGCAAGCTCTAAACGTCGACCAATCCACCACTATCCCGAAAATAACACCATGACCGTCAAATCATTTTCTGCACTCGTTTTGCTCATTCTTGCCACCAGCGGGCTCACCGTCGTTCACGCCGCAGAACAGAAAGATGCCGCCGCCGAGAACCCCGTGGCCGCCCCGCCTGTGGTCGACCCCCCCTACCTGGTACAGCCCGGAGACGTCCTGCAGATTTCCGTATGGAAGGAAAAAGATCTGGAACGCGAAGTGCTCGTGCGCCCGGATGGAGGACTTACCTTCCCTCTGGCAGGCGACATCCAGGCCACCGGAAAAACCATGGATGAGCTGCGCAAGGAAATCGAATTGCGCCTGACCCGCTATATACCCAGCCCGGTGGTCACCGTCGCCGCAAAACTCACGGCGGGCCATAAGATTTATGTTGTCGGTAAGGTCAACCGTCCGGGTGAATACATGGCATCCCGTTTTGTCGACGTAATGCAAGCCATAGGCATGGCCGGCGGGTTGAATCCCTTCGCCGCGGCCAACGATATCGTCATATTGCGTCGCACCAACGGCGTTGAGACCGCGATTCCGTTCAAATACGGCCAAGTGGAAGACGGCCGCAAGCTGAAGCAGAACATCTTCCTCCAGAGCGGTGACGTGGTGGTGGTGCCATAGCCTTTAATCACGTCCACCGATCGCAACGTCGACGTTCCCATCCCCGCGTCGCCACCAATCGCCGCCACTCATTAAGTGAATAATAACTGCCGCGTGCCGTCCCCAAAGAAGCATCCCATCCGCTGGGGTCAGGGGCTGGCCCTGTGTCTGGCGGCGACCACCGTGCCGTGCGCGGCACTGGCCGCAGAATACTCAGCGCAGCCTTCAGTCACGCTGCAGGAGACATATAACGACAACATCCGCATGCGCCAAACTCCACAAAATTCGGTGACTGGAACCATCCTGGCGCCGCAACTGAATCTCGCCGCACGTAGCGCGCGCTGGCGACTGGGGACAGACCTGCGCTGGCGCGCCGCTCGCTACCATGGCATCGAAGGGCTGGATTCCAACGACCGCTCGGTGAATGTCTCCTCCCAGATTCAATCCGAAAGAAGCGCGCTGCAGATCGGCGGCGGGCGGGCGAGAAATTCGTTATTGACCGGCGAGACCGCCGCCGCCGACGTCGGTCTGGTGAAATCGCAGAGTATTAACATTACCAACAGCGCCAATGCTTCATGGAACTGGTCCCTGACGGAGAAAGACAGATTCAGCCTGGGCTACCAGTATGCCAACGTGACCTACGAAGACAGCGCGACCACCAGTTTGAATGACTATTCGCAGCGTGGGCCCAATGCCAGCTTCATGCACCGACTGAGCGAACGTGCCCAGTTATCCCTACAAGCGAGCAGCAACAAATTTACCGTCCCGGAACTGGAACAATCCGCTCTCGGGCAAAACATAAATTATCTATTTGCTGCTAGCGGCGGCACGCGCACACTGAGCCTGGCGTCGACGACAAATACCCTGCGGATGGGCATCGACTACACATTTTCTGAAACATTGGAAGGCGGTCTTTCGGCCGGAACGCGCAAAACTTCCAGTGACAGCGTGAAGGAGAAATGCGAGTCAGGCACGATACCGATCCCTCCATCTACCCTTACTACCTGCCGCGTGACGTCCACCGCCACAGAAACCACGGAAAGCCGGGGTTCTGTTTATAATGCGAGCCTGGCAAAGAATTTCGCTGCCACGAGACTGTCCGCCCGGGCAGAACGCGCCGTCGACCCCAGCGGCGCCGGCGCGATCGTGCAAAGGGATACGCTGAGCCTGGGCCTGCAATGGTCCAAGACTGAACGGCTGGTTTTTCTTTTTTCCGCCCAGGGCGACAAGATACGGGCGCTGGAAGGGACAACCCTTTCCGTGGACCGTAACCTATATTTCATCGAACCCGGCTTACAATGGCGCATCAGCGAGGACAGCGGAATCAGCCTGACCTACCGCTACAGCTATTTATGGTACCTGAGTGAGGCCGACAACGCGCATTCCAATTCGGTCAGCCTGACCTTCAACCAGGCTTGGCGCAGGAGATCCCTATCCCGTTGAATTAAGGGTAAGTTATGCGTTTCTCGGCGTAAATTGATCAAAAACCGTCGAAATTTCTCACTAGGAATCAATGAATTAGCAGTGGCCAGCGACTAATGCCCTGCCAGCATACGCCCTTAAAGTTGTTTATCACCCGGATGAATTGCTATTGTATTGGCCCGCCCATGCACATTGATGGTCGTTTAATACGGGCTGCAAGGAACAGCCGCTCGTCGGGAACCAGGGTACGCACACCCCTCGCGCGGCCGTACAATGAACGTAGATGCTGGCGCGCCCTTATGTGGGCACCGAGGATGACGCATTTCAGTAAACATGGAAACAACCCCTGACCGGCGGCAGACACAACGCCACGGTTAATGAAACATCGTGGCATACGCACTCATCGTCCACCATGCCAGAATAAAATCGGGCTGGGCCGAACCCAACAACAGGAATAGCAACATGCAAGCGACGGTCGAAGAAGATACCAAAGAATTGGGCGACTATCTGCAAGCCCTGCGTCAGCGCAAGACACCGATTATCGCGATAATGGTGACATTGCTCATCATCAGTCTGCTGACCGCACTGCTGATGCCACCGGTATACCGCTCCACGGCTACGATCCTGATTGAAGAACAAGAGATCCCCGCGGACTTGGTCCGTTCCACGATCACGACCTTTGCCTGGCAGCGTATACAGACAATCAGCCAGCGGGTCATGAGTCGCAAAAACCTGCTCGAGCTGGTGGACAAATACGACCTGTATCACGACAAACGCCGCAGCGAGACCAGCGAGGAAATCGTCGATCGTCTGCGCGGTGACATCAAGCTGGAGGCGGTCAGCGCCGATGTCATCGACCCGCGTACCGGGTCGCCGACGCGTGCCACGATTGCGTTTACCCTTGCGTACGATGGCGCCGAGGCCGCGGTCACGCAAAAAGTCGCCGGCGAACTGACAACGCTGTATTTGAACGAGAACTTGAAATCACGCACCGAAAAGGCGGACGAAACCTACGACTTCCTCACCGAGGAAACGGAAAAACTCAGCACGCATATCACCGAGCTCGAGGCGAAGCTCGCCACGTTCAAGGAAAAAAACGTGCACCAGCTTCCGGAACTGGCGTCACTGAACATGTCGCTTATGGACCGCACGGAACGTGAAGTGATGGACACGCAGAACGAAATCCGTTCGCTCGAAGAACGGAAGTTCTATCTCGAAGGCGAGCTTACGCAGATGAACCCCAACAGCCCGATGTTCTCGGCAGACGGGGAACGCATACTGGACACTGCATCGCGCCTGAAAGTGCTGAAAACCGAGTACGCGGCGGCCACCGTCAAATATTCACCGGATCACCCTGATGTGGTTCGCATGAAACGTGAAATCGAAGGCCTGGAAAAAAGCACTGGCGGATCGGCCTCAGAACGGGAGGCAACCCAGGCACAGGCCAAGGAAATCCTGCGTCTGCGCACGGAACTCACCACGGCGGAAAAGAAATATTCTCCCGATCATCCCGACGTTATCCGCCTGTCCAAAGAACTGCAGGGACTGGAAGAGACCATCAAACAGGCCCCGGCTACGGCCCGCGCCGAAACCATCGCGGCGGAAAAGCCGGAGAATCCCTCCTACATCAATCTGAAGGCCCAGCTGGACGCGATCATTACAGGCCTGCGGGCGGCCACAAAAAAAATGGATAACCTGAAAGCCAGGCTTGCCGATTACGAAAAGCGCATCATCCAGACGCCACAGGTCGAGCGCGAATATCTCGACCTGAAACGCGATCATGACAACTCATCGGTGCGCTACCATCAGTTAAGGGCCAAACAGATGGACGCCCAGGTTGGCCAGCAGATGGAAAAAGAGCGCAAGGGCGAGCGCTTTTCGCTCATCGATCCGCCGCAGCTGCCAGAGAAGCCGGTGAAACCCAATCGGGTCGCCATTATGATCCTTGGGCTCATTCTATCGTTGGGTGGCGGTATTGGTTTTGGCTTTGCTGCAGCGAGCCTGGACACATCCCTGGGAAGCGCGCGCGGCGTCACCGCCGTCATGGGTGCGGCACCCCTGTCGGTTATCCCGTATATCGAAAACGAGGAAGATGTCCGGCAGCGCCAGAAAGCCCATAGACTAACCCTGAGATCGGCTGTCGCCGGATTGATCGTCGCGGTGCTACTCGTGCAGTTCCTCTGGATACCCTGGGATGTGCTGTGGTACAAGGGCCTGCGCATACTGACGCAGGTCCTCGGGGGTTGAGCACTGCTCGCGACATGAGTCTCGCCCGTCACAAGATTTGCATTCCCGCGCACCACGCCCATCCCGATTGGCCGCGCGCTGGCGGATGCATGCCGCACACGAAAATCGCGAATTGGCTCGCACTTACGTTGCACGCTGCACGACCTGCCGGCTTCGCAGGTCGCTGGTCCGACACTTTTCCGGCCAGAAATCCCCAGTCTGTCAATATGTTGAACGTAGATCCAAGCATGTCTTGCGTATCGGGTGCGCGTCCGGCGACAATGAACGGACGCACCACACAACCCTATCCACGAATGATCGGACCACGGTGGACCCACGACGCTCGATTTCCCCTCACAGTGTTAACCAAGAATTGGTCCAACAATGGAAAGAATTAAACAGGCGTTAGAGAAAGCCCGGGAAGATCGATTGAAGGCAGGTGGCATGACGTCCACCTCCCTGGCCCACACCATCCCAGTATCAGCCGAGCGTGTCCGCTATTCCAGCACGCGCACAGAACCAGTGTCGCCACAGGTGCTATACCAAAAGCGGGTGATCGCCCTGACTGAGTCTTCGGCGCCGGCCGATGCCTATCGGATACTGCGCACGCAAATACTGCAACGTTTACGCGAGAATAACTGGAGCACACTCGCCGTCACCAGCGCCGGTAGTTGCGAGGGCAAGACACTTACCGCAGTCAATCTTGCCATCAGCCTGGCGAAAGAAGTCACCTACACGGTGTTGCTGGTGGACGCGAATCTGCGACAGCCGAGTGTGCACGAATTCTTTGGTCTCACCCCGGAGTTCGGCCTCAGTGACTACCTGGTCAATGACGTGCCGCTGGCTAAGCTGCTCATCAATCCTGCCGGGCTCGATCGCTTTGTGATTTTGCCGGGAGGAACAGCCTTACCGAATTCGTCGGAAATGCTGAATTCGCCTAAGATGACGCGACTGGTCGAGGAATTGAAAACCCGCTACCCCTCGCGCATTGTCTTATTTGACCTGCCACCCCTGCTCTCCTCCGCCGATACGCTGGCGTTTTCACCCTATGTCGATGCCGCCCTGCTGGTCATCGAGGAAGGCAAGACGCAGACACAGGATGCGCGGCATGCCCTGGAATTGCTGCAGAAGACACCGGTGATCGGTACCGTGCTCAACAAATCAAGGTGCACGGGAAAAACAGAGTCCAATTCCAAAATATCCGCCGCCCTCTCCAACACCGCCCTGTCGCGCGCCAAAACACTGGCGAACAGCGTAACCGGCCACATCCGCCGGCTGAAAAACCGGTTACGCGCCAAAAGGACCTAGGCATGTACCAATCTTTCTATGGCTTGAGCGAAAAACCGTTCTCACTCCTGCCGGACCCCGCATTCCTTTACCCCAGCAGCAAACATCGCATGGCGATGACCTTGCTGGAATATGGGCTGGCGAACCAGACCAGCTTCAGCGTCATCACCGGCGGCATCGGCACCGGCAAAACCACGCTGATCCGTCACCTTCTAAATCAAACGGACAGAAACATCACTGTCGGCCTAATAACCACTACGCACCACTCCTTCGGCGATTTGCTCCAGTGGG
>JANNJF010000170.1:0-8372 GCA_031405715.1 Gammaproteobacteria bacterium
GCGCCGCCGAGTGGCTTCTGTCAGACGACGACGAGTAACACGGGCGAGGCATGCCCGCCCTCGACGTTCCTCCAAAGTTCAAGCGCGTCGCGAAGAGGAAGGAACCGCGACTTCGGGCGGCCATTGCACGATGCGTCCAGCTACTCGGGGATGATCCGCAACATCCCGGGCTCCACACGCACCGCGTCCTGCATGACACCCCAGGACCAGAGGTAATGCACACCGCTGGCAACGGTGGTGGCAAACACGCTATAGATCAGGACGTCCACTAAACCGGGGTAGGACAGATAGTCCGCCTTTTCCACCAGGATCACGCCGATCAGGGTAATTTGTACGAAGGTGTTGAGTTTGCTCAGGATGCTTGGCCGCATGTGCACCGGCCCGCTGTGCGCGACATAGATAAGATAGCCACCAACGATGAGCAGGTCGCGGAAGGCCACGGTCAACATCAGCCAGAAGGGGATTTGTTCCAGCACCGTCAACATGACGTAGGCGCTGAGCAATAATATCTTGTCCGCCGCCGGATCCAGGATACCCCCCAGGCGCGTGACCAGATTCAGGCGTTTGGCCAGAAAGCCGTCCAGGGCATCGGACAATCCGGCCAGGACAAACAGCGCCACGGCCAGGCCATAACGCTGGTCTTTGAGCGCCAGAATCAGCACGGGGACCAGGGCGATGCGCGACAGGGTGATGGCGTTGGGTAGGTAGGCGAGATTCATAGCTTCGTCGTCATTCGCTATCTATTTATGACCGGATGATCCCCACCCTGGGTGGCGGGCGCCCCGCGGTTTGAACGCTAAGTGAGGGCCGGATTGAAGTCAAGGTTTACACCCGATACCCCACAGCCTACCATAACACCCCTTATTCCGGAGGTGGTGTGATCAAACCGCATAAACCATTCTTAAGTTACCGAGATGCCGGCGTCGACATCGACGCGGGCGACGCCCTGGTCGAGGCGATCAAACCGATCGCCAAAAGCACCAACCGCCCCGGCGTGATGGCGGGATTGGGCGGATTCGGCGCGCTGTTTCAGATCCCACCGGGTTACCGCGAACCGATTCTGGTCTCCGGCACCGACGGGGTCGGCACCAAACTCAAACTGGCCATCGAGTCGGGCAAGCACGACACCATCGGCATCGACCTCGTGGCCATGTGCGCCAACGACATCATCGTCCAAGGGGCGGAACCGCTGTTCTTTCTCGACTACTTTGCCACCGGCCACCTGGATATTAAGGTAGCCGAGGCGGTCATCCGCGGCATCGGTGAGGGTTGCCGCCAGGCGGGGGCGGCGCTCATCGGCGGCGAGACCGCGGAAATGCCCGGCCTGTACGCGCAGGAGGATTACGACCTCGCGGGGTTTTGCGTGGGCGTGGTGGAAAAGTCCCGCCTCATCGACGGCTCGGCGGTCCAGGCCGGCGATATCCTTATCGGGCTGGCGTCCACCGGACCGCACTCCAACGGCTATTCCCTGATACGCAAGATCATCAGCGCCACCGGCGCCAGTCTGGATCAAGACTTCGACGGTAGCACCCTGGGCGACACCCTGCTCACCCCGACACGCATCTATGTCAAATCGCTCCTGACACTGTTGCAGACCGTACCGGTGCATGCCCTGGCGCATATCACCGGCGGCGGCCTGCCGGGCAACGTGCCGCGGGTACTGCCGGCCAATACACGCGCGGTGATCGACGCCGGCCGCTGGCAGCGTCCACAGATTTTCGACTGGCTGCAGGAAGGCGGCAACGTGGAGAGTGCGGAGATGTATCGCACCTTCAACTGCGGCATCGGCATGGTGGTGGCGGTGGCACCGGGGGATGCCGAGCGCGCCATGACCCTGCTGCGGCAGGCGGGCGAATCCGCCAGCGTCATCGGCCACATCGAGCCGCATCAAGGCGAAAGCGAGATCATCATTCAGGAATGAGCACGTCACGCACCCCCGTGGTGATATTGCTTTCCGGACGCGGCAGTAATCTTCAAGCCATCATCGACCAGATGACCGCCGGACGGCTCGCCATCGATATCCGCGCCGTCATCAGCAACCGGGCGGAGGCGGAGGGCCTGCAGCTCGCGCGCGCCGCTGGCATCCCCACGCAAGTGATCGCGTCGCGCGACTACACCGAGCGTGATCGGTTCGATGCGGCACTGATGCAGGCGATCGATGCTCATGCCCCGCGCCTGGTGATCCTGGCGGGTTTCATGCGCATACTGGGGGCCGACTTCATCCGCCACTATGCGATGCGGCTGATCAACATCCACCCTTCCCTGCTACCTGCTTTCAAAGGTCTCAACACCCATGCACGTGCCTTGGAGGCCAAGGTGAAGCAGCACGGTGCGAGTGTGCATTTTGTCACGCCCGACGTGGACGGCGGACCCATCATCATCCAATCGGCGCTGGAAGTTCTACCCGACGACACGGCGGAAAGCCTGGCGCAACGCGTGCTGCAGGCGGAACACTGCATCTATCCCCTGGCCATCCAGTGGTTCATCGCCGGACGTCTCAGCCTGAATAACGGCAACGTGCTACTGGATGGCCAGCGACGCCCGGAACAGGGTCTGGCCACGGCGCTGGCCTGAATCTATCGGTTGTGTCATGGTCTCACAAGCATGATGCCAACATGGAAATCAAGAATGAAAACCCGCCTCCTTATATCACTGGCCATCGCGGGATACGTGCTGGCGGCACCGGCATACGCTGGTCTGCCGGAGAAATTGGAACTGAATTACAGCCTGCTTTACGGCAGCCTGACGGCGGGCAGCAGCACGCGCACCCTGGAGCGTCAAACGGACGGCACCTACCGGCACACCTTGCATACCACACCGCTCGGCATGGCGCGCACGTTTACCAAAGTAGAATGGTTCGAGGAAGGCCGCTTTCGCATCGTCAACAATCAGGTGCGGCCCCTGAACTATCTGACTTACCGCGTGGGCGCCCGCAAACCCCACCGGCACAGCGCCGTGTTCGACTGGGACAAAGCACAGATCCATTACAGCAATGGCAACGACCTGGCCCTGCCGCCGGCGTCTCAGGATCAGGGCAGTCTGCTGTTCGCCCTGATGCTGAATCCGCCCACAGGCACACAAATTCATACCGTCCACCTTAGCAGCGGCAAGAAACTCGCCGCCTACGATTATCGCTATGTGCGCAGTGAAGAGGTCGACACGCCCGCCGGGCGCTTCAAGGCGATCGTGGTCCAGTGGTCACCTCACGCCCCGTCTGACGAAACCGAACGCGTCACCGCCTGGCTCGCCAGTGACAAAAACCATGTCCCGGTAAAACTGGTCACCCAGGAAAACAACAAAACCGCCACCCTGCTGCTGCAATCCCTCAAGGGCCTCTGACCCATGACCTCCCCCGGTCCGTCGACCCGGCTGCCGGGCGCCCCTGGACAGACACCGGTCGCGTCGCCCACACCGGACCGACTCGATTTGCTGCTGGAGACGCTGGCGCAAAACGGCTACGTCAGCGTGCCGGATTTTCTGTCCCAGGACACCAGCGCCGCTCTGCTGAGGGAACTCCACACGCTGTACGCTGCGGGCCAGGCCTTTGCCGCGGGTATCGGCCAGGGCAACGATTACCGCGTTCAGCCCGCGATGCGCAGCGACACCATCCTGTGGCTCGACCCGGCGAACCTGCCCCCCGCCCAGGCGATTTACTGGCAAGCTATCGAAGACCTGCGCCTGCGCCTCAACCGCCGCTACTTTCTCGGCCTGACCGACTGCGAAAGCCACTTCGCCCAATACCCAACCGGTGGCTTTTATAAAAGACACCTGGATGTCTTTCGCGGTAAAGGCCGGCGGCGTATTAGCTGTGTCTTCTATTTGAATTGCCACTGGAGCCGGGCGGACGGAGGGCAGTTACGCCTGTATCTGCCTGGCGACCAGGGCGAAACCAGGGTCGACATCCTGCCGCTGGCCGGCAGTCTGGTGATTTTCGACAGCCAGACCATTGAACATGAGGTCTTGCCGGCACGTCGCCCGCGCGCCAGTCTGGCCGGCTGGATGCGTACTGCCTGACCCCCCGCCGCTATACTTCATCTATACACCTACATTTAAGTAATCCCGGTGTTCCAGGGAATAAATCGCCAGCCTAGCTCGTCCTTAAGGCTATACAGAGAGAGTGAAAGTGCGGGGGCATTCAATATGGATTTACTAATAAATCTTTTCGGCCGCAACCGCGAAATGCGTGCAGCGCTGGAAGAAAGCCGTTCCCGCCTCTACCGGATGGCCTATGCCTGGTGCCACAGTGCCGCCCTGGCGGACGACCTGGTGCAGGAAACCCTGACCAAGGCGATCCAGAAATCCGGGCAGTTGCGCGACCCCCAGGCACGCGATGCCTGGCTGTTCAGCATCCTGACCAATTGTTACCGCGACCATTTTCGCCGTCAGCGGGACATGGACGATATCGATGATGTGGAGCTTCTACACAACATCACGCCGGAGTCGGAGAACTCGGAACAGCAAATTGTTTCTAAAGTGAGGCTGGCGATCGCCAAGCTGCCGGAAGGTCAACGACAGGTGGTGACGCTGGTGGATCTGGAAGGATTTTCGTACGTGGAGGTAGCCACCATTCTGGATATCCCCATCGGCACGGTGATGAGTCGTCTCTGTCGGGCACGTACGGCCATGAAAGCGCTCCTGCTGCGTGAGTTTGGAGAACAAGTTGGACCCCAAGGAAGCCAAATTCGGAGAATCAAATGAGTAACGAACAACAATTTTCAGACGAATACCTGAACTCCTTCGTCGATAATGAACTGACGATCGAAGAGAAGAGCCGTGTCTACATCACCATCCATCAAGACGAGGCGCTCAGCCGGCGCGTGTGCGAGCTGCGTAAAATACACGAGGTAGTGCAACTCGCGTACAAAAACCTGCCGCCGCCGCCTTCCGCCCAGCCGTCACCCCAGAAGTCCGCGCGCCTGCGTCACAGCGTGGCGGCCGGACTGGTGTTCGTGCTCGGCGTGTTGTTCAGCTGGTTCCAGTTCGGCGCCTCGACCAACGCGTTACGCCACGACGTCCAGAACGCGGCCAACGGCCTGTTCGCCCGCGTTGTGGCGGTCGTCAATCCTACTGCGCCGGCCACCCGCGGCAACCAGGCGATGCATGTCGTGGCCGACGCCAGCACACAGGAAATGAAAGTCCTGTTTCACCTGAGCAGCGGCGAGCCTGAGCATATCAAGAAAGTGCTGGACGAAGCGGAGAGCCTGCTGCAGCTGTATGCGCAACAGAAACAGCCGGCGCGCGTGGAGATCATCACCAACGGCCAGGGCCTGAACCTGCTGCTGGCGGATCGATCGCCCTTCCCGGAGCGCGTCAGCCAGATGCAGAAGCGCTATAGCAACCTGAGCTTCGCCGCCTGCCAGAACACCATGGAGAAATACAGCGACCTGGGTCTCGATACCCGCTTGCTGCCTGGCACCATCGTGATCGAGTCCGGTGTGGCGCAAATTATCCGGCTGCAACAGCAGGGATGGGCCTACATCCAGGTCTGAACCTGAAACCACATATCTCAAACCAACCCTATTAGGAGATCATCATATGAATAAAACTATTACGACCCTTATGGCAGCGGCCTTGTTTGCCCTGTCCGCCGGTTTTGTGCACGCCGAGGGCGACGCCAAGGCGGGCAGCAGTTACCCCAAGCAGAAGGTTGTCTATCACGTCAACACGGACGATGCCAAGACCCTGAAGGCGGCGCTGGGCAATATCCAGAATCACATCAACGCCGTCGGCAAAGACAATATCGAGCTGAAGGTCGTGATGCACGGCGACGGCCTGGAACTGCTGAAAACGGCCAACACCAACCCGGACATGCAGAGCAAGGTGGTCAACCTCAAGGGTCAGAAAGTCGAGTTCGTGGTGTGCAACAACACCCTGGTGGGCCGCAAGATCAACTTTAAAAACGACCTATTCGATGTCAGTGAGAAAGACATCGTGCCGAGCGGCGTGGCGGAACTGGCCAAGCTGCAGCAGCAAGGCTACGTCTACATCAAACCCTGATATTTACCTTCTTCTCCTCTCTTCCGCCCGCGTAAGCGGGCTTTTTTTTCGCCGCAACAACGACTATCCTGCGCTCTACCCGGTTTACCCGCCCTAGGCGACCGCAGGAACCACTAAATGTCAGAGCTGTTTGAAGCACTACCCTCCCTCGAGGAAATGAAATACGCCCTGACCCTCGCGACCACCTGGTGGCAGATCGGCGTGCTCATCACCGGCCTCGCCCTGGCCCTGCTCATCGGCCTACAGCTGCAGCAACGCCTGCAGCCGGCGATTCAACCGGGCGGTACCCGCGGCCTACGCCGCACGGCCATGCGTACCGGCGTGCTGGTGGCCATTCCCCTTATCCTATGGTTATGGCTGGTGGCGGCCAGCGCCCTGCTGCGGCACTTAAAGGGTATGCCAACGGAACTCCTGCACCTGGCCATCCTCCTGGTAGGCGCGCTGACGCTGATCCGCATGGGCGTGTTTGTGCTGCGGCATAGCTTCAGCCCGGGCAGCAAACTCAAGGCCTGGGAAGGTGCCATGACCATCAGCATCTGGAGCATCGTGGCCCTGCACATCCTTGGCTGGCTGCCGATCGTCGAACAAGTGCTGGATGACTATGCCATCACCCTGGGCAAAGTACGCATCTCGATCTATACCGTGGCCAGCTTCGTTCTGTCCATCGCCCTGCTGATCCTGATGGCCCTGTGGCTGTCGAACGCCATCCAGACGTTGATTTCCCGCAGCCAGGCGCTGGACGAAAACCTGAAGATTGCCATCACCAAACTGGCGAAATTCCTTATGCTGGCCCTGGCGGTCCTGACAGCCATGGTGACGGCGGGCATCGACCTGACCGCCCTGGCGGTCTTCGGCGGCGCCTTGGGCGTGGGCCTGGGTCTGGGCCTGCAACGTATCGTGAGTAACTTCGTCAGCGGTATCATTCTGAGTTTTGAAGGGTCGGTGCAACCGGGAAACATCATTGCCGTTGGCCAGACGTTCGGGGTGGTAAAGGAACTGCATGCACGTTACATCGTGGTTCGCAACCGCGATGGCATGGACATCCTTATCCCCAACGAAAGCCTGATCACCGCGGATATTACCAACTGGTCCTATGACGACCGGGACGTGCGTTTCCGCCTGCCGGTGCAGATCAGCTACGACGACGACCCGGAATTGGCGCTGACGATATTGGAAAAAGCCGCCCTCGACACCCGACGTGTACTGCGTGAACCGCCGCCCTCCGCGTGTCTGATGGGCTTCGGCGAAAGCGGTATCGATCTGGAACTGCACCTGTGGGTCAACGACCCGGAGAACGGCGTCAACAACGTGCGCTCGGATGTCTATCGACGCATCTGGCGGGATTTCCGCGCAGCAAACATCACCATCCCATTTCCGCAACGGGATGTGCACCTCATACCGGCATCGGCAATGGATATTTCCCGTGCAACCGATACTGCAGGTAATCGCGCAGGATCTGAGCGTGGTCAAAGGCCAGGGGCTGGGGAAGATCCTGCGGACTGAACACACCCAAGGCCGCGGCATCATCCTGCGCCGTCGGGGCGCCCTCTGCCGCGGCCACATACACCACCGAGGCGGTGTGCCCGCGGGCGTCACGCTTGGGATCAGAGTAACACCCCAGCAGCGCCGTCAGCCGCACCGGCAGCGACGTCTCTTCCCGCGCCTCACGCACGGCGGCCTGCTCCACGGACTCTCCCACGTCGACAAACCCACCGGGCAGGGCCCAGCCTGGGGGCGGATATTTGCGTTGGATCAGAACGATGGGCCGATGCGGGCGATCGGTAAGTTCTATAATGATATCCACCGTCAGTAACGGCGTAACCGGACGCTGCATGCTTAACTCCAGGTTCTCTATGGAAGAATGGCACGGCGTGCGTGCTGCCGGGTCACGATAGGACAAACCGGGCAGATGCCGTGAACCTTGTTTGCGGATCAGAGTCTTAACAGCTGTCAGTAATCACTAGTCTGTCCCCCGCCGCACAACTCGCGTAAAAATATCAATAAAAATAACCGAATAGGCCTTCCGGACGATGGAATCGGGCGGATAGACTATACTTTCACTATTGATACTCAAGTTCCCTGCAATCGCATTATTGTCGCATTATTTTGGAGATTTCATCCCGCATGTTCCAAGCACTTCTGTCACTGCCCGCGTGGGGCTACGTCGTCGTCGTCCTGGCCCTTACCCATATCACCATCGCCAGCGTCACCATTTTCCTGCATCGCCACCAGGCGCATCGCGCCCTGGGTCTACATCCCCTCGTCAGCCATTTCTTTCGTTTCTGGCTGTGGCTGACCACCGGCATGGTCACGCGGCCCCGCCCCTGAGGAGCTGTCTCCCATGCGAAGTCATCCCCCCGGTTTGCCCACCACGC
>JANNJF010000171.1:0-6928 GCA_031405715.1 Gammaproteobacteria bacterium
GCCGGCCTTCGGCTACGTGACGTTCGCCGATCGCGAGCGGATCGTCCGCCAGGCTGGCGAGCGCTGGGGACCGCAGGGCGTGACCATCCGCTTCGGCGTCGAGCTGACCTACGACCGGACTTGGGAAGCGGACATCCGCGAGCACCTGGCTCGCCACGCCTACGACTTCACGATC
This sequence comes from Gammaproteobacteria bacterium, assembly GCA_031405715.1. Lineage (GTDB taxonomy): Bacteria > Pseudomonadota > Gammaproteobacteria > Acidiferrobacterales > UBA6901 > JANNJF01. The sequence goes on from JANNJF010000171.1 coordinate 176, forward strand.
GGCTCGGTGCACGACCGGGTCGCGCGCCGATGTGTTGTGTCTGCAGGAAGTGCATGGTCAGGAGACACCCTGACAGTCGTGCTCGCTGCTTGCGTTGCAGACGTTGATTGCGGGTACGCCCTATGCCCTCTACCAGATGTCCCATACCAAAACCCTGAGCAACGGCGAGGCGTATGACAAGCGCAATCTGGTGGTGCTCAGTCGTTTCCCGGTGCTTGCGGTGCGCCAGATCAAACACGATCTCACGCCCAAGCCGTTATACCGCAGCGTCACCGCCCAGCCGCCGGAGGTGCAGGCCCATGAGGTGTCCTGGGAACGGCCTATCTTTTACGTGCAGCTTGACCTCGGTGCCAATCGCCGGCTGCACGTGATCAACCTGCATCTCAAATCGAAAATACCGAGCGACATTCCAGGGCAGAAGATCGACCAGTATAAATGGCGCAGCGTCGCCGGCTGGGCGGAGGGTTATTTCATCGCCTCCATGCGGCGCGTCGGTCAGGTCTTGGAGACGCGCATGCTCATCGACCAGATCTTCGACAATGACCCCGGCGCGCTCATCGCCGTGTGCGGTGACTTCAATGCCAATGGCGATGAGGTGCCGGTCAGCGCCCTACGCGGCCAGGTCGAGGACACCGGCAATCCCGAACTCAGTCAATGTGTGCTGGTTCCGTGCGAGCGCAGCGTGCCTGACTCCGCGCGCTATTCCTTGTTGCACCTGGGAAAAGGCGAAATGCTCAATCATGTGATCGTGTCGCGCGGTCTGTTGTCCTACTATCGTGCCACCGAAATCCACAACGAAGCCCTGCCCGACGAGTCCGGTGCCTTTCGCACCGATGTCCTGTTTCCCGAGTCGGACCACGCGCCGGTGGTGGCGGAATTTGTTGTGGATAATTGACGGTGGTTCGGGGGAGGCCAGCGCCTGTCCAAGGAATTGAGGCAGGAATCAAAGGTTTAGCGTCGCAATTGTCAGTATTCAGTTATTACTAACCCGTGATACAAGCAGCAAGATGGCTCTGGTGTGACAGCATCTATCCTGTGCACAGGGACGCCTATAGGCGAAATGTTGTGATAATATTTAGCTTAGTATCAGGTAAATTTCGAGGGCCGCCTATGTACCACCGCCGCAGCGTTGTAGTTGCCCAGACAAGCAAGCAGTCAGTGGTATTCAGGCGCGTGGTCTGCACAGTTGTCTCCCTGTTGTGCATCTCGAGCTTGTCCGTAGCCTGCGCTGAGGACGCCAGTCTTAAGGACGGCGCAAAACGCGCCGGCCACGCCATCGGTACGGCGGCGCGTGATATCGGCCATGGCGCCAAGAAAGCAGGCAAGGCCGTGGGCAACGCCGCGAAAGAAGGGGGGCGGGAGTTCCGCCGTGCCTTTAAGGGCGAGTCACACTGAGCAGTTTCCGGCATAGGCAGGAGCGCGGTGGATACGCTGCCCGCTTCAACAACGATCCCGGGTTAGACGATGAGTGACAAAATCGAAACGGCAGCGGAGGGAGCGGTATGTGGCGTCGCCGGCCAGGGATTGACCTGCGCCGTGGTGTCCTGGGTCATGCCCCTCGTGGCCGTGGTGGTGCTGGTGATCGGTTTGTATTTTCCCGTCGTGAGCATTTTCAATCTCCTGGTCGTGGCCTTTGGCATCACCGCGCTGGCCCGCTCTGTGGCGCACATGCGTCGCTTTGGGCATTGTGGCCTGGGCGGGCACGTGGCCGTGGGCGTGGTGTTGAATCTGGCGATCATTATCCTCGTGGTCACCTATATCTTCACCGGGTTCGATCCGATCCATATTCGGCCCTAGCCCGTTCTTGCTGGCGCGCGCGGTGCACAGAGTCGCCTGCAACCCGGACGGTTCATGCGGAGGTTTTCCCCGCCTTTGTAACCTTTATCTGCCATCTTATATTTTTGCCCTGTTATGGTCCGGGGGCTGCAGTCGTCAGGTGGCTTGATTCCCTTGAGTGGTATACTCCGGTTGTCACCGCAGGGAGGGGATGCGTGCTTGTTTTGATAGACGAAAGCGGTTGCGCCGGGTTCAAACTTGGCAAGGGGTCTACACCGTACTTTGTTGTTGGTATGGTCGTATTCCATGATTACGGCGAGGCAGAAAGGACCAGCCGCACGATCGAAGGGGCAAGGGCAGCACTGCGAGTTAAACCGGAATTTAAGTTTAGCAAGTGCAGCGATAGGGCTCGCGATGGCTTTTTCCACGCGGTAGCGCCGCACGTATTCCAAGTGAGAGCTTTGGTAATCGATAAAGCAAGAATATATAGCTCTCACCTCCGCGCCGACCACGACGACTTCTATAGTTATTTCGTGCAAATGCTCATGCGGCACGACGACGGCGCACTCGTCGGCGCGAGCATAAAAATTGACGGAAGCGGCGACCGGGAATTTAAGAGGGCCTTGACGGCGTACCTACGGCAAGAGATTGGCCCAGGGAAAATAGCTAAGCTACGGTTCGTAGACTCCCGACAAGATAACCTTATTCAGTTGGCTGACATGGTAACGGGAGCCATAGCCCGGTCGTATTCAGGCCGCGCTAACGCAGACCGTTGGCGTAAAATGATAGCGACGAAAATTGCCAACGTGTGGAATTTCAAATAAAAACGGCCGGCGTTTTTGAGCGCCGACCGTCCACACATACGGCGTCCTCGTGGTCTAGCCTGAAGATTTTCAGGCAAGTACGCCATCCGGCGCCGGTTCGAACCACAGGGACTGTGTACATAAATTGTAGGTAAGCCCCGCTTAGTATGCAAGTACTTTAATTTATAAGCCTTAATCCGCCTGGATGGCACTCCCCGCGATCACCGTGGCACACGTGCGCCGCTATGGGTATTGTGGCCTGGGCGGGCACGTGGCCGTGGGCGTGGTGTTGAATTTGGCGATCATTATCCTCGTGGTGACCTATATCTTCACCGGGTTCGACCCGATCCACATCCGTCCATAATACGTTCTCGCAGTGCTGAGCGGTGCCCAGAGGCATCTGCAACCTATATGGTTCGAGGGGTTTCTCCTGCCTTGGTAACCGCCTTGGCCGTAGGTATACTGGCCCCACCCGTACTGACCAAGGATTGGACATGAACGAGAATATCGAGATGGAGGTAGGCGAGGAGACTTGCATAGTGTGCCACGTCGAGGACGACGGGCTGAAGTCCGCCGCGCTCTCCTGGCTGACACCCCTGGGCACGTTGGCGTTTCTGATCGGCAGCTATCAGTATCCGGTGGTGAGTATCTTGAATGTCTTTCTTGCCGCCTTTGGCGTGGCCGGCATGCTGCGCTCCGTGGCCCGCATTCGCGCCTATGGCCATTATGGCGTGGGCGGGCATCTGGCCATGGGGGTAGTGCTGAATCTGGCGGTGGTGATCCTGATACTGACGTACATATTCACTTTGTGGGATCCCTTGCACATACGCGCGTAGCCCGAGAGCGGCGAGGTCTGGCCGGAGGACACAAGCCGCAACGGCCCTAAGGCGTAGCAGCGAATTCCATCAATGGATTTTTAGCGACTGGCCACGACACCCGACACCACTGTAACTCATGGAAAACCAACCCCTCCACATACTCCGCAGCGTGTTCGGTTATGAGCACTTCCGCGCGCCGCAGGAGGAGGTGATCGCCACCCTCATGGCCGGCGGCGATGCCCTGGTGCTCATGCCCACCGGTGGCGGCAAGTCCTTGTGTTTCCAGATCCCGTCCATCGCGCGTGCCGGCACCGGCATCGTGGTGTCGCCGCTCATCGCCCTGATGCAGGACCAGGTGGCAACACTCAAGCAGGCCGGGGTGCGCGCCGCGTTTCTCAATTCCACCCTCGATGCGGTTAGCGCACGCACCATCGAACAACAACTGCTGCGCGGCGAGCTTGATCTGCTGTATATCGCCCCCGAGCGGCTGATGCTGGAACGTACCCTCGACCTGCTGGCGCGTTCGACCCTGGCGTTGTTTGCCATCGATGAGGCGCACTGTGTCTCGCAGTGGGGGCACGATTTCCGTCCGGAATACATCCAGCTGTCGGTATTGCACCAACGGTTCTCCGGGGTTCCGCGTATCGCCCTGACCGCCACCGCGGACGAACCCACGCGGCGTGAAATCATCACCCGCCTCGCGCTGGAGAATGGGCGCGTGTTTATCAGCGGCTTCGACCGGCCGAACATCCGTTACCGCATCACCCAGTCCACCTCCGGGGGCAGTGCGCGCGAGCAGCTGTTGCGCTTCATCCGCGCGGAGCATGCCACCGATGCCGGCATCGTCTACTGTCTGTCACGCAAGCGCGTGGACGAGGTGGCCGCCTGGCTCGCGAGCCAGGGTCTGGATGTGCTGCCGTATCATGCCGGCCTCAGCGCCGAGGTGCGCAGCCGGCATCAGACGCGCTTTCTCAACGAGGAGGGCGTCATCATCGTCGCCACCATCGCCTTCGGCATGGGTATCGACAAGCCGAATGTGCGTTTTGTCGCGCACCTCAACCTGCCCAAGAGTGTCGAGGCGTATTACCAGGAAACCGGGCGTGCCGGTCGCGACGGCCTGCCGGCGAATGCCTGGATGATCTACGGCCTGCAGGACGTGATCACCCTGCGCCAGATGCTCGAGTCCTCGGATTCCGACGATGCGCACAAACGCGTCGAGCGCCACAAGCTTGACGCCATGCTCGGTCTGTGCGAACTCACCACCTGCCGGCGTCAGGCGCTGCTCGCCTATTTCAATGACGCCCTCGACCGGCCCTGCGGTAACTGCGACACCTGCCTCGAACCGCCACAGACCTGGGACGGCAGCGTGCCGGCGCAAAAGGCGCTGTCCTGCGTGCACCGCACCGGCCAGCGTTTTGGCGTGAATTACCTGGTGGATGTGTTGCTCGGCAAGGACGACGAACGCATCCAGCGCTTTGGCCACGACCAGCTCACCACCTTCGGTATCGGCAAGGAGCACAGTCAGCAGGAGTGGCGCAGTCTGTTCCGCCAACTCATTTCCCGCGGACTGCTGGCCGTGGATCTGGAGGGACACGGCGGTCTGCGTCTGACCGATGCCTGTCGAGTGGTGCTGCGCGGCGAACAGCCGCTGATGTTGCGGCGCGACCCCAAGCCCGTTGCGTCGGGCAGGACCAAGGCGCGAAGCAAAGGCGTCGCGCGCCATAACACGTTCGATACCGAATCTGATAGCCGCCTGTGGGAGGCCTTACGCCAGCGCCGCAGCGAACTCGCCGCGCAACAGGGTGTGCCGCCCTACGTCGTGTTCCACGACGCCACACTGACGGAAATGGTGCGCCGTCGTCCGCTTAGCCTAAGTGAGTTCGCCACTATTTCCGGCGTGGGCGAACGCAAGCTCGATGCCTACGCTGAGGATTTTATCGATGTGATCCGGGCGCACGCGCACGTCGGCGATGCGGACGAAACGGTGAGTGATACCGCGGCTGAGACCCTGCAGCTGTTTCGTTTAGGATTGGACGTGCCCGCTATCGCCACGCGCCGTGGGCTCAAGGCGACGACGATCTACAGCCATCTCACCCAGGCCATCGCCTGCGGCGAGGTGGATCTGCGCGAGGTGGTGCCCCTGGATGACGCCGAACTGACGCGAGTGCGCGACGCCCTGCGCGCCACGGGCGGCAAGGCGCTCAAGCCGGCGTTCGAAGTGCTGGGTGGACGCTATCCCTACGAGGTGTTGCGCTGTGTGCAGGCGCAGCGGGTCGAGACGGCCTGACGGCCTTGGTAGTTGCCTGATTCGATGAGGGCGCCGGCCACCGATGCGCGCCCATAGAGGTGGTCGGTTGGTAGCGCGGCGCACAATCCACGGGAGCGACGGTGGGCAGCAGCATGACCTTGGGGTGTGGCAGTGCATCTTCCGGCAGCACGCTGATGCGAAAGCCCAAGGGCATGGGATGGTTGCCGCTCGCGAGGTAGGGACATTCATGCAGCAGCTGTTGCAGGTGACGGTTGTTGAGGCAGACCAACAAGGGAAGCCGGCCATGGGTGCGTTCGAAGGCCTGGATCAGGCCGAACAAATAGCTGAGCATTTGCGCATCTCCTTGCCAGGCGGAGACTCTATTATAGCCCCTATGTGTGACAGTGTGATGACACGGTTGGAGTTTGCGCGGTAGGTGAACCACATAGTTTAGTAGCAGTAGGGTGGCATCGCCCACCCCACGACCTAAAAACCAGACGTCATCGATGTGCTTTTTTTAGAATGGCGCGACCAGTTTACGCACGACATCGTAGTCCTTGTCGTTGGTCGCAGCGAAGCCATCGTAGTGCGGGTCCAGTGCCTTCAAGACGCTGCTGTGATCAGGATCGTTCGCGTCGAGTTTGAGGAATGCTGCGCGCAATCGTGCGAGCAATTGTTTGTCCACCTTCGCGCTCACCGCGATGTTGTACGGTGGAAGGTTGGGGGACTTATGCAAGACCCGTAACCCCTTGCCCACCCATTTTTCGGCGGTCGTGTCCTTGAGTATTCCCGCGTCGAAATCGCCGCTTATCACCGCGCGCGCGATGTTGTCGTAATGACCGATGAACTGATGCTCGCCCAAGGCCTCGATCGGAACGCCGGCGCCGACCACCACTGCGCGCTGCAGCAGTGCGGCCTTGTCGCCGAAGGCAAAGCGCTTGCCGCGCAGGTCGGATACGTTCTTGATCGGGCTTTCCTCGCGCACCACAATAACCAGATTAAAAAATGCCTTGTTCTCGGTGAGCATCTTCACCACCAGTTGCGCGCCGCCTTGTTCGTGCGCCTTCAGATAGGCCACCGGGGTCAGGTAGGCGATATCCACCTTGCC
>JANNJF010000172.1:0-1042 GCA_031405715.1 Gammaproteobacteria bacterium
GCCTTCGACCTGCAATCGCTCTTTGTCATCGTCATCGCAATCTGCATGATTTCGAGCTTCGTCGGGATCCGGAAGGCGCTCAAGGTCGAGCCGGCCGAAGCGCTGGGTGGTTAAACCATGTACGCGATAGAAACGGAAAGACTGACAAAAATTTACGGCAAGGGTGATACGGCGGTAACCGCCATCTCGAACGCCACCTTTCAGGTCAAACCGGGCGAACTGGTCGACGAGATCCATCGACTCAGCCCGGTGGTGGAGGAAATACTCTATCCGGCCCTGGAGGACTACCAGCTCGACATCCTCATCGGCGAAGGCCCGGCGGCGCGCTCCATCAAGCTGGAGCTGCCGCCGTTCACCCTCATCGGCGCCACCACCCGCGCCGGGTTATTGACCTCGCCGCTGCGCGACCGCTTCGGCATCGTGCAGCGCCTGGAGTTTTACGATGACGCGGAGCTGGCCACGATCGTGCAGCGTTCCGCCGGCATCCTCAACATTCCGGCGGAGGCGGAGGGTATCCAGGCCATCGCGCGCCGCTCCCGCGGCACGCCGCGCATCGCCAACCGCCTGTTGCGGCGCGCGCGGGATTTCGCCCAGGTGAAGGGCCAGGGCGTGCTCACCGGCGCCATCGCGGAAAGCGCCCTCAACATGCTGAACGTGGACGAGCACGGCTTCGATATGCTGGACCGCAAGTTCCTGCTCGCCATCCTCGAGAAGTTCAGCGGCGGCCCGGTGGGCATAGACTCCATCGCCGCGGCCATCAGCGAGGAGCGCGGCACCATCGAGGACGTGATCGAGCCGTTCCTCATCCAGAAGGGCTTCATCGCGCGTACCCCGCGCGGGCGCGTGGCCACGCGCCATGCCTGGCAGCATTTCGGCCTGCCGGTACCGGCGGCGCAGGAGCCGCAGCGGGGGATGTTTGAGGGGGCGGAATGACACAGAGGGGTTGGTGTAGATTTTAAAGTCCCGTTCAAGCTCGCCGAGCACCGCAGCCCCACCGGGGGATGTGCGCGAGCACTGTTTGAGTAACGCCATCGACAGTGGC
>JANNJF010000173.1:0-2823 GCA_031405715.1 Gammaproteobacteria bacterium
GTGTTGTTGGGGCTTCAGCCCCTTACAACCACGGCCTACCCCTTGCGGGTGTAACCCAACAAAACCCCGCCTTTGCTGCTCCATCTTAGTCTGCGACGACATGTCGGGTTACCCTGCACTCTTGTCCCCGCAATGTGGCCCTCATTTATGGGCCATGGGGGAACCCGCCCTACAAGACTACATCTATGAGACTTACCAGGCCGGACAGCGGGCGAACGAACCTGTGTAAAACAAGCAGGTAGATTCTTGTGGCTAACTATTCTGCCTCAGAGGCCTCTTGCCGGAAGCGCCGGCGCGTCATCTCTTCCTCGCGCGCCGCATCGACCTCGCGCAGGATAGCGTCCACATCGGCGGGGGCCTCGCTGCGTTCGAAACGTCCGGTCAACACGCTGTCCGGGCGCAGCTCGCTATTGGTATACAGTTCCCAGATTTCTTTGCCATAGTCTGTCGTCAAAAGATCCGGGGCGAAACGGCCGAAGTAGACGGTGAGATTATCCACGTCGCGCTCCAGCATGCGCTCGGCGTTGTTATTCCCGGCTGCGTCCACCGCCTGGGGCAGGTCGATGATCACCGGGCCATGGGCGTCCACCAGCACATTGTATTCCGACAGATCGCCGTGGATCAGTCCGGCGCACAGCATGCGCACGACCTGGGTGATGAGCATGGCGTGATAGCGGCGCGCCTCCACATCCGTCAGCGTCAGGTCATTGAGCCGGGGCGCGGCATTGCCCGCGGCATCCGCCACCAGCTCCATCAGCAACACACCGTCGACGAAACAATGGGGTTTCGGCACACGCACCCCCGCGGCGGCGAGGCGGTAAAGTGCATTCACCTCGGAGTTTTGCCAGGCGTCTTCCTGTTCCTTGCGGCCATAGCGGCTGCCCTTCTCCATGGCGCGCGCCTGACGGCTGTTGCGCACCTTGCGGCCTTCCGTGTACTGGGCCGCCTGGCGGAAGCTGCGTTGGCTGGCCTGTTTGTACACCTTGGCACAGCGGATCTCGCCGCCCGCAAGGACCACATAGACCGAGGCCTCTTTACCACTCTTGAGCGGGCGTAGGACCTCATCCACGAGGCCGTCGCGGATCAGGGGTTCGATGCTGCTTGGGCTCTTCATAGGGGGTTCCGCGCGTCCTGTACGATCACGGCAGGTTTCGCCGGATGGGATTTATGCCTAATACTAGCAGATATTGTGTCTGCTTGAAGTGCGGGAGCGAGCTCCCGCTGCCAGGGTGTAGTGCCCTACCTAAGAGCTATGCTAAACGCGGCGGCAAGCCGCCGCACTCCAGTGAGGGCCGGTTAGCGCCGCACGCGCTGACTGATCTCGCTGATAACTTGGGCCAGGGGGATGTCCTGCGCCGCTTTCTCACGCCGACCCTTGTATTCCGCCATGCCCTTGTCGAGGCCTTTGTCGCCCAGCACCAGGCGGTGCGGGATGCCGATGAGGTCCATGTCGGCGAACATCACACCGGGGCGCTCGTTACGGTCGTCGAACAGCACGTCGTAGCCGGCCTGCTGCAGTTCGGTGTAGAGCTGGTCGGCGGCCTGCTTGACGCGTGCCGACTTGTGATAGCCGATGGGCACCAGCGCGATGTGAAACGGCGCGAGGGCGTCCGGCCAGAGGATGCCGTTGTCGTCGTGGTTCTGTTCGATGGCCGCGGCGACGATGCGCGACACGCCGATGCCATAGCAGCCCATGCTCATGGTCACATCGCTGCCGTCTTCCCCCTGGCAGGTGGCCTGCATGGCCTCGCTGTACTTGGTACCGAGCTGGAAGATGTGCCCCACCTCGATGCCGCGGCGGATGTTCAGCGTGCCCGCGCATTCCTTGCCGCGGGCCTGGGACGCCGGGCAGGGGTCGCCCGGCAACACGTTGCGCAGGTCGGCGACCGTGGGTTCGGGTAGGTCGCGGCCCCAGTTCACGCCCGTGAGGTGCTGGTTGTCGCGATTGGCGCCACACACAAAGTTGCTCAGGCGTGCGGCGCTCTCGTCGGCGATGACGGTGATCTTGAGTCCCACCGGGCCGACCGAGCCGGGCTCGCAGCCGGCCTCGAGTTTTACCTCCCCCGGTGTGACAAACGCCAGGGGTTTCGCCACCTGCGGAATTTTTTCCGCCTTGACGGTGTTGAGTTCGTGATCGCCGCGCAGGATCAAGGCGACCACACCGCCCACGCCTTTGACCAGGAGGGTCTTGGCCGTCTGTTTGGGGTCGATCTTGAGGAAGCGGCTGACCTCCTCGATGCTGTGTTGGCCCGGTGTGTCCACGCTGCTCATTGCCACGGCGGGCAGCTGGCGCTTGCCCATCGGCGGCAGTGCCGGGGCGAGCTCCACATTGGCGGCGTACTGGCACTGGTCGCACAGCGCGATGGCATCTTCGCCGGAATCGGCGAGCACATGGAATTCATGGGAGGCGCTGCCGCCGATGGCGCCGGTGTCCGCCTCCACCGGACGGAAGGCGAGCCCTAAGCGGGTGAAGATGCGCGTGTAGGTGTCCTTCATGACGCCATAGGTTTCGACGAGGGAGGCCTGGTCGAGATGGAACGAATAGGCATCCTTCATGAGAAATTCACGCGCACGCATCACGCCAAAGCGCGGACGCGTCTCGTCGCGGAACTTGGTCTGGATCTGGTAGAAGTTGGCCGGCAGTTGGCGATAGCTTTTGATCTCGCGCCGCATCAGGTCGGTGATGACCTCCTCGTGGGTCGGACCGAGCACGGTCCGCGCTCGCCAGTCGTCCCCGCTTCCTCCGCCCAGACGCACGAGCACGTCGCCCATCGCCGCCACCCGACCGGTCTCCTCCCACCATTCGATGGGATGCATCGCGGG
>JANNJF010000174.1:0-10490 GCA_031405715.1 Gammaproteobacteria bacterium
GGAGGATGCGGAGCAAATCGTCGTCGACAAGGCCAAGCAGGCCGCGGCCGTGACCGATGATTATGTGAAGTCCAATCCGTGGACATCGGTGGGTATCGCCGCCGGCGTCGGTATGCTCATCGGTTTTTTGGCCGCGAAGCGTTGATGTTTTGCTGGGTATCAGCAGGACAAGTCTGATATCCAGTCCCTCGGCCCCCGCCCTCAGCGCTTCGAGCCACGTAGCATACCCGCCAGCCCGACACCCGACGCAACAACACCGCCGACCAGCATCCAGATCGCCTTGTCAGTCGGTGAGTCGGTGAAAACCCGGGAGATATCGGAGCTGATTGAATTCGATGCATTGAGACCGAAGATCACCAGCAAAATGCCGCCGCCGAGAATGACGAGTGAGATTGTTTTGTCCATCAGATTGACTCCATGAATAATTGATATTGCGTTGGTATTATTTTGGCGACATTCACGCAGTCCTCAGTAGGGACTGTAGTGGACTGCGCAAGATTATTAAATATCGCTTAAACCCTGAGAATTAGTCGATGCCACGAAGGCAGATCTTGACGATTTCCCGTTCAATGCCACCACCGTTTCGGCATGGCGCCTTTACAGCTTAAGGCAGGTCGGTGGGAAGCGGCAGCGATGCTGCCGTCTTCTTACTCTTACTCGGAGGCTCACCGAAGACCGGAAATACGGTCACAGGGCCCTTCGACCGCCAATGACGTTGACCAGGATGGCCACGATGGCAAGTATCAATAAGAGGTGAATGAAGCCACCGAGGGTATAAGAGGAGACCAGACCCAGAACCCATAAAATGATCAGAACAAGTGCGAGCGTGTACAGCATGTTAATTCTCCTTTAAGTAGTGGTGCGCGGGCCGGTGGCATAACCATGTCGACCCAACCTGGATGGGAATTCACGGAATGAACTATTCACGCCGCTTACGACTCGGGAGAAGCCTCCTATCGAGAATGATTCGGGAAGCCGTCCACCGTTATGTCAATTATGCCATTTTTTCCGGAGTCTTCCGTGCGATAACGTACATATGTCATGCTTATAGGATCAACCGTGGATGTGTAGTTCGGCGGGTTGCAGTGACTCCAGTCGTTGATTGACATACTCCCAATTAATGACGTTCCAAAATGCATCGAGATAGCCAGCGCGGTCATTCCGGTATTTCAGGTAATAGGCGTGTTCCCACAGATCATTGATGAGCAGAGTGGTTTTTCCCTCCTGCAGAGCGTTGTCATGACCGGTTCGGGCCAATATCTCAAGATCTCCGTTCGCATCGATAACCAACATTACCCACCCGGAGCCGAAATGCCTGCCGCCGATTTCTGTGAATTCTTTTTTAAAGGTGCTGAAGGCACCGAAGTCTCGATCGATGGTTTGCGCGAGTGTTCCACTGGGTTTTCCGCCTGCCATACCTGGTTTAAGGGTTTTCCAGAAGTACTGATGATGCAGGTGTCCTCCCCCCTGCTCGCGCACCGTTTTCCTGATCTTGGCCGGCAGCTCAGGTTCCTGGCGCAGTAGTTCATCGATGCTGAGATTATGTAATTTCGGGTAAGGCTTAAGTGCAGTGTTCAGGTTGGTGATATACGACTGGTGATGCTTGTCATGATGAACGCGCATGGTCGCTTCGTCGACATAGGGTTCAAGGGCATCGTAAGCGTAAGGTAGGGGTGATAGAGAAAATGGGTAGGTAAGTTTTTCTTCAGATTGGTATATCACAATTGGTTTCTCCTGGCCGCAGGTTAAGGCGGAAAAATACGAAAACGAGGAATGCGCATTTCTGGATGGGCGGTCAATGACGTCCGGATGTGTCAGTCTTTCAATCCTTCGAGTAACGACACCAGATCGTTGGCGTGTTCCTCCTCAGCGGCGAGTATTTCTTCGATAATACGACGCGTGGTCGGATCCTTTTCGGCTATATAAGCGACCATCTCGCGATAGCTCTCGATGGCAACGCGTTCGGCAACCAGATCTTCCTTGATCATATCCTTGAGCGATACGCCCTCGACGTATTCTGCGTGGCTACGGGTGGACAGGCCGTCGGGGGAAAAATTCGGTTCGCCACGTAGCTGAACAATACGCTCGGCCAGTCGATCGGCGTGCTGCATTTCCTGATTGGCATGTTCAAGAAACTCGGCTGCCACGGGCGCCGCATGGATGCCGTCGGCCATGAAATAATGGCGTTTGTAGCGCAAGACACAGACGATTTCGGTGGCCAGGGCCTCATTCAACAATTTAAGCACTGTCTCACGGTCTGCTGCATAGCCAGAAGTAACGGCCCCGCTTTCTATGTGCTGGCGCGCACGCTTACGCAGTGACTGGATGTCGGATAGCGATGATTTATCCTTGGCCGTGTCCTTCACGGATGATGAATGCATATGTTTCTCCTTTTCTGATTTGTTTGGCAGAAGCGCCACGTTTTTCCTCAGAACACTACGCCGTAGGACGTGGCGTAGTGGGTAATTCGACGGCTGAGGTAGTGTATTGGTGTGGTTTCGACTTACGTATGAATGTTTTAACTATTCATGCAAACCGTTGCCGTTTCACATTTTTCCGTAGCGTGATTTTGCATTGTCCATGCAATTTTGTTTGGCGTTACCGGCGAATGCATCACATTTTTCTTTCGCCACAGAGAATTCGGCATCACGCTTATCGACGGTGGCGTCATGCCGGGCGTCGGCGGAATCTTCTTTGGCTTCCTTGCGCGCTTCGGCCGAGGTTTCGCTGGCCTTTGTGTTTGCCTTCGTTGTCTTCATCTGAGCCTCGGCGTCGGCCTTAGCGGCCACTTCCGCAGATTTGGCTTCCTTCAGGCAGACGTCCTTGTTGTTTTCGGTTGTATTATCGCATTTCTCCTTGGCGACCGAATAATCGGCATCGGCCTTCACGACACGTGCGTCATAATAAGCCTTCTTGGTATTCTTGTTGCGTGCGTCGAGATCGGCCTTGGCAATTTTTTGTTTGCCATTGGTTTCGGCCACGCATATATCGTTGGCATTGCCGGACAGGGATTGGCAGTTCTTCATCCCGGACTCGTGGTCAGATTTGATGTGTGCCATGCCGGATTTGTACTCGTGTTTTGTCATGCCTTGCGCCATGGCGCCGACATTGAACGTAAGACCGGCTGCGGCGGCAATTGCCGTGATAACGTATTTGTTCATGAAGATATTCCTCGGAATGGTGGGGTTTGTGAGCTGCCACCTTATTACTAATTGTTTGTGTTGTATGTGCGGTGACACACGAATAAATCTTGCAAAAAGTGGCGCAGTCAGGATGGCGGCGGGAGCATGACGCCATGCGTCCGTTGCCGGCCAGCACTCTCAATGCCCGCAAGAAGGTGAGGCATATAAGATACCCCCTCGGCGTATATCCAGCCTATGGAGAGATAGTGCCGAAAATACCCGCGTTATGTACGAAGCCGTACAGATCGGCTGATGTCCACGGGGGAATAATGGCAATGTTCGTGGATGGCTCAGAAGGGTACTGCTGTATCGATGGCGTTAATGGGATAGGCCAAGATGAGAAGTTTCCATAAGACAATTCCTCTATACATCTGGCTGTTGATCGCCTCGACGGTTTTCATCGCCGGTTGCGATACTCACCCGGCAGCGCCCGCTGTTTCTGAGCCGGCGGTGACCATGGATGACAGCATTATTACCACGAAAATAAAATCAGGTATCCTCGCGGACCCGTTTGTAAAAGGACTGGATCCGCAAGTCGAGACGCGCAATGGAAACGTGCAATTCAGCGGTCTAGGTGGGAATCAGGCGCAGCTCTGGCGTGTTACGGAAATCGCACGTTCTGTCAGCGGCGTCAAGAGTGTGGAAAATAAAATGAGTATCGTTAAATAAACTGCAAATAATCCAAAGTAACCAAAAAATAAAAAATACTTTGTCTGTGTTCGATAGCGTACGGAAGGACGCGGGATGATGGCGGACAATCGCTCCTACTTGCCGATGTGCATCGAGTCCGGGTCATGCATGAATTATTTATCTGGACACGCACCTTGGTCGTTGTCACCGCACCTATCCGCGTATTGCAGTAACTGTGAACTTTCTTGAGGAGCGAATTCCAATGATCATATACAAACGACATGGAAGATTAACGGCTAAACTGTCGTTGACGGCATTGGCGCTGCTTTTTGTTGCGGCCGGATGCGGTGGTGGTGGCGGTGCGGGGGACGGCCCTGGGGGAAATGGCGGAAATTCAGGCCCACCCGATACTACCGCACCCAGCGTGACGAGCATGACCCCGGGTGAGGACAATCAGGGCATCGCGACCAATAGCCGGCTCGCGGCCAGCTTCAGCGAGGGGATGGCCCCGGCCGCGATCAATACCGATAACTTCCGCCTCACCGATGGGATCAATGCCATTGCCGGGACGGTGGGCTATGACAGCGGCAATCACATCGCCGTGTTCACACCCGCGGTTGCTCTCGCATCGAACACTCGCTATACCGCCACGGTCATCACCGGCATCAAGGATCTGGGTGGAAACCCCCTGTTCACAGACTTTGCATGGTGTTTTGTCACCGGCGACGCGGCAGACGCTACCGCCCCCAGTGTGACCTCCTCCGTGCCCGTCAGCGCTGCCACGGGTGTGGCGATCAATGGCAAGATCAGCGTCAGCTTCAGCGAGGTTATGGATAGTTCCACCCTCACAACCGCAAGCTTTACGCTGACGGGGCCTGGCGCCACACCGGTTTCAGGTTCGGTAACCTACCTCGGCGGAGCGGCGGTTTTTGCGCCGGCGCGGGCGTTGGCACCGAACACGGCGTACGAGGTGACGATTACCACGGGTGTCAGGGACCTGGCAGGCAATGCAGCGCCCGGTAATGTGACCTGGGGTTTTGTCACCGGTGCCGGTTCGGATGCCACCGCGCCCCTCGCCACGTCCACCAGCCCTGCCGCGGCGGCGACAGGCGTGGCGATCGGCAGCACCATCAACGTTACCTTCAATGAGCCGATGGACCCGACAACCATCACCACCGCCAACTTTACCGTCAGCGGGCCCGGCACCCTCCCCGTGATTGGGACAGTGGCCTATGATACCGTCAGCAACACGGCGACGTTTACACGCATACTCCATCGCATCACACCCGTGGACATCCATCCTACCCCCGTCAGTAATCTCGACGCCAACACCACTTACACCGCCACCCTGGGTGTCGGGGTTAAGAATATGGCGGGTCATGCACTGGTCAACAGGCAGGTTTGGAGTTTCATTACCGCGCCCTAGCATCGCCGGGCGCCCGAGGAGCCCACAGGCCCGGATCGTCCCCGGCAGGAGCAACTTCACTCCGGCGATGAATCCTATGCCCCATGGCATGACCTTATGACGCCGAGCCAGTGTGCGCAAAGCAATGCCCATAAATCAGGGCCGCATTGGCGGGAAGCCCCCGCTCGCTGGGGCGGGACCCAGTATAGCGCCATGGTGGCGCTTCCCATCCGCAGGGCGGTCGGGGTCAAGCAAGGTGCCGCAGCAATCTACGGCACTGGGCACACGGACGCTAGGGAACCTCTGAACTGCTGGCAGAAACGATCAGTCTACGTCCCTCTCCCTTTGGGCATAGGTATCTACACATCTTATCGTTGAGCGGCCCGTCCCCCTCGCCCACGATAGTGGGAGAGGGTTGGGGTGAGGGTAATACCAGGCCTTTGTTTAACCAGCCCCCTCATCCTGTCCTTCTCCCCCGCGGGGGAGAAGGGACGTTTATTTTAGGCGCAGGAGTGACTTGTGTAGATACCTATGCCCTCTGGGTGAGGGACAGGGTGAGGGAAAATCAATGAATATACCCCACACCCAAACCCACACCCCCGAAGTGCGCGGGGGAGAGGGGACTTGTTCAGAGCTTCTTTGGTGTTTACGCAGGGCCACGGCGCTGGGTGTATAGAGGGCCACGGCGCTGGGTGTATAGAGGGCCACGGCGCTGGGTGTATAGAGGGCCACGGCGCTGGGTGTATAGAGGGCCACGGCCCTACGCCGAAAAGCTGGTTTAAATAATGGTCGATGAGTGATACATCGGGCTATCACTCCACACGATATTTTGTCTCGTTATGTTCGGTACCAAACATAACCGGGCCGCCATTTTCTATAGCATTCCATCTAACTATCGATGCAAACCGCGTCGTTCTGCGCAAGGGAGCCCAATACTGTCTAAAGACCTAGAGACCACCGCCCATAACCGTCTGCTCGCCGCCTTGCCGGTGGCGGTCCTCGATCGCCTGCTTCCCGACCTGCAGTTGGTATCCATGCCTTTGGGAAAAGTGATTTACGAACCCGGCATGGAATTGGAGCAGGTTTATTTTCCCTGCCCGAGTTGCATCGTTTCGATGCTCTACGTCATGGTGGACGGCGCCTCGGCGGAGATTGCCGTGGTGGGTGATGAAGGCATGGTGGGCATTTCCCTGTTCATGGGTGGCAACTCCACCCCCAGTCGGGCGTTGGTGCAAAGCGCCGGTCAGGCCTTCGGACTCCCAAAGGAGACACTGAAGAAAGAATTCGAGCGCCACGGCGGGTTTCAGATTCTGTTGTTGCGCTACACCCAGGCGCTGATCACGCAGATGGCGCAAACCGCCGTGTGCAACCGGCACCATACACTGGATCAACAGCTCTGCCGCTGGCTGCTGCTGAGCCTGGATCGCCTGGCGACCCAGGAACTCAGTATGACCCAGGAGTTGATTGCCAACATGCTGGGCGTACGCCGCGAAGGCGTCACCGAGGCGGCGGGCAAGCTGCAATCCCAAGGGTTGATCCGCTATAGCCGCGGCCGCATCAGCGTGCTCGATCGTGCGGGATTGGAGGCGCGGGTGTGCGAATGCTACGCAGTAGTGAAAAAGGAATATGACCGCTTGCTGCCCA
Source organism: Gammaproteobacteria bacterium (assembly GCA_031405715.1). Taxonomy (GTDB): domain Bacteria; phylum Pseudomonadota; class Gammaproteobacteria; order Acidiferrobacterales; family UBA6901; genus JANNJF01. The sequence continues at coordinate 6,862 of JANNJF010000174.1, forward strand.
GGAAAACCGCAAAGGCGGCACGCGCGGTACTCATCAGTTAGAGGGGAGTCAGCATGGAAGCACTGAAAACAGCCGTCCCACAACAACTCCCGACCGAGATAGCCACGGGCCTCTAGGGGTTGGATGGGCAGAGCCACGGCGGTTGGCCTAACAGGCCACAGGGGGCGGGACGCCGCCGACGCCAGACCGGTGTTTCCCCGTATGACTGTCCCGAGTGACCCCCACGTCCATATGGTTGGCTGCGCGCGCGCGTGCGCAACGCCGCGATGGGCGGCCATTGGTGCGTTAACCAACGGACCTCAGGCTCAGTACCGGTATTCTGTCTGGGATTAAATTAGCAGTTCTGCTCATTGGGGGACCTCTGAACAAGTGGCAGAAGCTGTCAGATTTCGTTCCCCCGAAAACCGCGGGTCCCCTTCGGGGAGGCAAAAACCGCACGGAGAGGGGGCTTATTCAGAGGTTCCTTGATTGCGCTGATCGACCAACGATGGATACCCATCTTTATGGGAGCCGGACGCTTGCTGAGACATCAGATCATTAAAAGTTTAATGGCAGCGCACACCGAACACGTGGCGGATGCCGCCATCGTCCTATGGATGCAGATGGCAACCCCGCTTATCTCCCTCGTTGGAGAGGCTGGATTCAATTCGCTCTACGCGAGAAGTGTCTACCTGACTCAAGTGACATTTCCCTGGATCCCGCCCTGCGCGCCGTCAGCACCGATGGACCAGCGCTTCGCCGAATTAAAAATGAGCCTTGCCGGGCAGACACCGGCACTCGCCCGCGAGGCCAACAGCCAGCTGCTTATCACCTTCACCGATATCCTGGCCGCATTGATCGGGGAGGAATTGACCATCAGTATTCTACGCTTGGCCTGGGACGACAAGGTCTCAAGCAAGGCCGGCAAGGAGTTTTCCAATGGGTAACAAAGTCAGCATTCGTCGTCTGAGCACCGGAGTGCCCGGCTTGGACAATCTTTTGGGCGGCGGCCTGCCGGAATTTTCGTTTAACCTGATTGCGGGCACACCGGGCAGTGGCAAAACCACGCTGGCGCATCAGATCATGTTTGCGCTGGCCACGCAGGATAATCGGTCCTTGTTCTTCACGGTGCTCGGGGAGCCCGCCTTGAAGATGCTGCGTTATCAGCAACAGTTCTCCTTTTTCGATACCGATAAGGTGAATAAATCGGTACGCTTCGTGAATCTGTCTGCGGACCTCGTGGAAGGGGATTTTGATCGGGTCCTGGAGCACATCGCCGACGAAGTGAAAAACTATGCCCCCCGCCTGGTCTTCGTGGATTCGTTCCGTTCCGTCGTCCAGTCCGCGGCATTGAAGGAAAATGGCGTGTCGCAACTCCAGCAGTTCGTGCAGAAACTGAGCATGCAAATGACCAACTGGCATGCCACGACTTTTTTAATCGGCGAATATTTGATGCCCGAATCCGAGTCCAGCCCGGTCTTTACCGTGGCGGACGGTATCTTGTGGCTTTCGCAGAATCTGCACCACAATTCCATGGTGCGCAAGATGCAGGTGGTCAAAATGCGCGGCCAAGGCCAGGCCCCGGGATTGCATACGTTCCGTATCGACGACGCGGGAATTCATATTTTCCCGCGCGCCGTGGTCAGCCGGGGCGCACTGGTGCCGTCAGCGGATATCGCCACCTCTCCGGTGCAACGCCTCTCCATGGGCATACCGGGTCTGGACGCTATGCTGGGGGGCGGTTTGCCTGCGGGTTATTCGCTGCTCGTCGTCGGTCCCTCCGGTTCCGGAAAAACCATCATGGCGACGGAATTTCTTGCCGAAGGGGCGCGTCGCGGTGAGCCCGGGGTGATCGCGGCCTTTGAGAAAAGCCCCAGCCAACTGCTGAGCAACAGGCTGAATGCCCTGGTCATGGCGGGAAGCGTGGGAGTGATCGACACCCGTGCCCTGGATTTATCCATCGATGAGACCTTGCACGATTTGCGCGAAATGATTCATAAAATGCAGGCCAAGCGCCTGGTCATCGATTCCTTATCGGGATTCGAGCTGGCGCTGGCCCCGGAGTTCAGTGAGGATTTTCGTGGATCGCTGTATCGCATGGTGGCCGAGCTGACTGGCCTCGGCATGACCATATTAATGACCTCGGAACTGGAAGACCGCTACACCGATTTGCGTTTCAGTCCCTTCGGCAGCGCGTTTCTCGCGGACGCCATAGTCGTGCAGCGTTATATTGAAATCGCAGGTCAATTCAAACGTGTGCTGTCGGTCGTCAAGGTCCGTGGCAGTGCGCACAGTAAGGATATCCGTGTGTTTGATATCAACGATGATGGCGTTGTCATTAGCGAAACCCTGTCCGGCTATGGCGGAATCATGTCGGGCCGGCCGTTGCATATTCTATAACCATCGCGACCGGTTAATCGAGGGAAGTAATGCACAGAAAGGATCAGGATGACGCTTCAGACTCCGATGACTCAGGTCATTCGGGCATGGCAGACCCGCACAACAACCGCTGGTCGCCTGACTGTGTAAACAAAACCCCACGCAGAAAAAGCGTCGTCATGGACGATACAGCGACCCTTCAAGGCCGCGAGAAACTGGTCATGAGCCGCGAAGACACCGCCTGTCTGCGCGAAAAGGCGGTGGACTTGCGCGAAGACGCTGTGCATCTGCGGGAGACAGCAGCTCAGACACGAGAAGGCGATGTCCATGTACGTGAACGTGAGCGGGAGATTGACGCGTCAGAGGCAAAGCAGGCTGATTACATAGCCATGCTGAAGCAAGCCAATGCCCGTCTGGTCGTCGCCAGCATCGAGGCGCACACGCTGACCGAACAAGTGCAATCGGCGAAAGTTAAGCTGGATCATATGGCCCATCACGATGTGCTCACGGACTTGCCGAATCGAATACTGCTGCAGGACCGGCTCAGTCAGGCGATTGAGCTGGCCCGGCGTCAGGAAAGACAATTGGCGGTGATGTATCTGGATCTCGATCAATTCAAGCACATCAACGACTCTTTGGGTCATACGGTGGGCGACCAACTGCTGAAGTCCGTGGCGCAACGCCTGGTGGGTTGTATGCGTCACTCGGACACCGTCAGTCGCCAGGGTGGGGATGAATTCGTGCTGTTGCTGCCTTATATTCAGCACGCGGAAGATGCGTTGCTGTCTGCGCAAAAGATACTCGCGGCCATGACACAGCCTTATCACCTCGAGCGGCATAATCTCCATGTCAGCGTGAGTATCGGTATCTGCATTTATCCCAACGACGGTCAGGACGCGGAATCCCTGATCAAGAACGCGGACATCGCGATGTACTCGGCCAAGGAAAACGGACGTAACAATTTCAAATTCTTCGAACAGAGCATGAATACCCGGGCTGTCCAGCGGCAGGCCACGGAAGTCGGTTTGCGTCACGCACTGGAGCGGAATGAATTTGTCTTGTACTACCAGCCGAAAGTGGATCTTCGCAGCGGAATGATCGTCGGCGCCGAGGCACTGATCCGCTGGCAGCATCCGGAACGCGGGCTGCTGCCGCCAGCGCAGTTCATCTCCATCGCCGAAGACTGCGGCCTGATCCTGCCACTGGGCCGCTGGGTACTTCGTACCGCCTGCCTCCAGGCACGGGCCTGGGATGAGGCGGGCTCGCCGCCG
>JANNJF010000175.1:0-10197 GCA_031405715.1 Gammaproteobacteria bacterium
TCAAGGCCGATGCCCTGGGCATCGCGGCGGAACTCAACCGCCTGGAAGAGAAATTACTCTATCCCTCGAATACCCAGGTCTCCCTGTTCGTGTCCCTGGCCCCGGGGACCAAGTTCCGCCTGGATGCGGTGGAGGTACAAATCGATGGCAAGCCCGTTACCCGCTATCTGTATGCCCTCAAGGAACTGGAGGCGCTGCAGGGTGGCGGTGTGCAGCGCATCTATACCGGCAACATCAAAAAGGGCGAGCACGATCTACAAGTCAGCATCAGCGGAAAGTCCACCGGTGGGGGTGAACTGCGTCACAGCGCCAGTTACAAACTGAACAAGGATATCGCCCCGAAACTGGTGGGCATCACCCTGTCGGCCCCGGGCTCAGCGAATCCCAGTATTTCCTTCAAAGACTGGTAATCCATGGCACGTCCCTCCTCCCTGCTGCTTGGCCTATGGCTTGGCCTAATACTGGCCGGGCCAGCCGCCGCCGCGGACGCCTCCAAGCGCAGCCCGTTGAAGGACCTCTATTTTGGCGAGGCGCTGTACGACGCCTACCAGGGCGACCACTTCGACGCCATCGCCCGGCTGGACACGGAATTGGGGCAGTACCATGGCCTGGACGAGCCGCAGCTCGATTCACTTTATTTCCACATCAACGAGGCGGAATTTTTCGTTGGTGATTTTGAATTGTCGTATCGCATGCATCTGCGCAGCGGACGTGCCATCAAGGCGGTGCTGGAGGGCAATGTCAAACCCGTCGTGCGCAATGAAGCGGCCTTCCGCCTGGCGCGCATCTATTTCCAGAAAGATCAGCCGGCGGACGCACTCACAGCCTTGAACCGCATCGCCGGCACGGTCCCCGAAAGGATACGCGACGATCTCAACTTCCTGCGCGCTAACACTTTCATGGCCGTCGGTCGCTTTTCCGATGCTGCCAAGATATTAAAGGACATGCAGACCACCAAAGGTTATGAAGGTTTTGCCACCTATAACCTTGGCATGGCCCAGATACGCAGCGGGCAGGAAGCGAACGGTCTGCAAAGCCTGGCGAAGGCCGGTCAGATCAGCGCCAACGATCCCGGCGCCCTGGCCATTAAAGATAAAGCCAACCTGACACTCGGCAGCCGACTGCTCGAGGACAAACACCCGGATCAGGCGAAGCCATATCTTGAGCGCGTGCGCCTGAAGGGCCCGTTTTCCAACCGCGCCCTATTGGCCTCGGGCTGGGCCGACGCGGCCCAGGACCACTACGAGCGGGCGCTGGTTCCCTGGAGCCTGTTGGTCAAGCGCAACGTCACGGACAAGGCGGTGCAGGAGGCGATGCTCGCCGTGCCTTTTGCCTATGGCAAACTGAATATCCATGGCAAGGCGGCCCTGGCCTACGGCAGCGCGCTGGAGGCGTTTGGCAGTGAATTGAAAAAACTGGCGGCCTCCACCGCCAGCATTAAGGACGGTAAGTTTCTAGAGGCGCTGGTGCGCGAAGAGCTGAAGCAGGACAAGGACTGGGTGGTCAAGCTGCGCTCTCTGCCGGAGACGCCCGAGACTTACTATTTGCTGGAGCTGATGGCGTCCCATGATTTTCAGGAATCCTTGCGTAACTACCTCGATCTTGAGGATCTGCGGAAATACTTTGTCACCTGGGCGGAGAATATCGACGCCTACGAGGAGATCATCGGCCTGCGGCGCGCCTATTATCAGCCCCTGGTGCCCGAGATGGACAAGCAGTTCCGCGTGCTGGATTCCCAGATGCGGCTGCGCCTGGAACAACGCGACCGCCTGGACAAACGCATCAAGGCCATGTTGGTTTCCCCCCGGCCGGACTTCCTGGCGACCGCGGACGAACGCATCCTCCGCCAAAAGCTGGTTGCGATCGAGAAAGGCCTGAAAAAATATCCCGCCGCCCAGGCAGCGGCCCTGCAAGCCCGCGTCGACCGGCTCAAAGGCGTACTGCGTTGGCAGGTATCTAGCGATTACGACCAGCGACTCACCGATGCCTACAAACATCTGCAGCAATTGGACGGCGTCATCGCGGCACTGCGCACGCAATACCGCTCGTACGTACGAACACGCCAGGCAGCGGCGCAGAGTTATGAAGGCTATGAAGACGGACTGCGGCGGCTGAGGGTGCGCCTGACCGATGCCCAGGAAAAGGTCAAGACCCTGATAACGCGCCAGGGCCATATGCTGGAAGTGATGGCCATCAACGAACTTGAACAGCGCACGCAGCGTCTCGAAGAGTACCAGATCAAGGCACGCTTCGCCCTGGCGGACAGCTATGACCGTGCGGTCAAGGCGCAGACCGAGGGCGGTGGCCAATGAACTTCGTCCGCCTCGGTGTGATTCTACTGGTGCATGTTTGGCTGGTGTCCTGCGCCACCACCAACGACCGCGACACCCTGGCGGATCTGCGTGACGTCAAGATCGAGATCAAGGAAGTGAAAATCGAAGGCGGCATCGAAAAGGCAATCCAGAGCTATCGGCGCTTTCTGGAGGAGACGCCGGAGTCCGGCTTGACGCCGGAGGCGATACGTCGCCTGGCGGACTTGAAGGTGCAGAAGGAGTACGGCACCACCGAAGCCCCAAGTAAAACGGATAAGCCCGCAGGCAAAAAGATCGACAAGCCCGAGAAATACGACGCCGCGCGCGACGCCGAGACCGGAAAGGCGGGCGACACGAAAAAGTCCAAAGCCGAAGCGCTATCCGAGTCACAGAAGGAGTTTGAAAAACGCGCGACTGGAACCCAGGAGATTAAGTCCACTGGCGGCGGCGTTGACACGGCGCTACCGGAAGGCGCAGATGATTTGCGCAACGCCAGCGCCCTGGAGGCCATCGAACTGTACAAGAAACTGCTCACCAAGTATCCGAACTATGAACGCAACGATCAGGCGCTTTACAACATGTCCCGCGCCTACGAAGAACTGGGCGAAGTCGAAGAAGCCATGAAGGTGATGACGCGCATCGTGAAGCAGTACCCGAAGTCGCGGTACATCGACGAGGTACAGTTCCGCCGGGGCGAATATTTCTTCACCCGCAAGAAATTTCTCGACGCCGAAGACGCGTACAAATCCATTGCAACGACAGGTCCGACTTCATCTTTCTACGAACTGGCCCTGTACAAGCTGGGCTGGACGTTTTACAAGCAGGAGCTGTATGAAGACGCCCTCAATAGATTCATCGGCGTTCTGGATTACAAGGTATCGACGGGATACGATTTCGAGAAGGCGCACGATGATATTGAAAAGAAACGCATCGACGACACCTTTCGCATCATCAGTCTGAGCTTTTCCAACCTCGGCGGGTCGTCCGAGATCGTGGAATATTTCTCCAAGCTCGGCAAACGGCCGTACGAGCTGAACGTCTACAGCAATCTGGGTGAATATTATCTGGAAAAACGCCGCTACGCCGATGCGGCCGGGGCGTACAAGGCCTTCGTCAAGCGTAATCCATACCATAAAGTCGCGCCGCACTTCGATACACGCGTTATCGAAATCTACAAGAAAGGCGGCTTCCCCAAGCTGGTCATCGACGCGAGCAAAGAGTTCGCCACCAACTACGGACTGAAGTCCGAATACTGGAAGCACTTCGAGGTCAAGGCATACCCCGAGGTCATGGTGCAGCTTAAGCAGAATTTGCGCGAGCTTGCCAACTATTACCATGCGCTCTACCAGAACAAGCAGTTTGAGAAAACCAAGGACGAGAATTTCAGTGAGGCGTCGGTCTGGTACCGGGAATTTCTCAACTCCTTCCCCAAGGACAGCGAGTCCCCGGCAATCAACTACCAGTTGGCGGAGCTGCTGCTGGAAAACAAGGCGTTTGCCCAGGCCGCCCTGGAATATGAACACACGGCGTACGACTATCCGACCCATGAAAAGGCGTCGGCCGCCGGTTACGCCGCGGTTTTTGCCCATCGGGAGAACGTGAAGGTGGCGGCGAACCCCGCTGCCGCCAATGCGAAGCGCGATGTCATTCGCAGTTCACTTAAGTTCGTGGACGCATTCCCCAAACACGAGAAGGCCGCGGTGGTCCTGGGTGCGGCCGCGGACGATCTCTACGAAATGAAGGACTATGCCCAGGCGCTGACGGTGGCGCATAGGCTGATCCACGACTATCCAGCTGCCGAACAAGGCATCCGCCGCGCCGCATGGCTGGTTGTCGCCCATTCGTCATTCGACACTGAGAAGTATAAAGATGCGGAAGACGGCTATAAAAATGTCCTGCAACTTACCGCCAAGGACGACAAATCCGTAGAGGGCCTGATCGACAATCTTGCGGCGTCGATCTACAAACAAGGCGAGCAGGCGAGCAAGCTGGGAGATCACAAGCTGGCGGCCGATCACTTCCTGCGGATTGCCCAGGCCGCGCCCACCTCGAAGATAAGGCCGGCGGCTGAATACGACGCCGTCGCCTCCCTGATGCAGCTGAAGGATTGGGATAAGGCCATACAGGTGCTGCAATCGTTCCGGCAAAGTTATCCGGGACACAAACTGCAACCCGAGGTTACGAAGAAAATGGCCTTGGTCTACCGCGAGGCGGGCAAGCTGGCCACCGCCGCGGCAGAGTATGAACGCATCGAAAAGGAATCGAAGGACGACGAGGTGCGCCGGGGGGCATTGCTGCTGGCGGCCGATCTGTTTGAGCAGGCGAAGGAGACGGATCGCGCGCTGGAGGTCTACCGACGCTACGTCTCTTACTTCCCCAAACCCTTGGACCTGGCGCTGGAGTCGCGCCACAAGATCGCCGGCGTTTACAAAACCAGGAACGACACTAACGCCTACCTGGGGGAACTCAAGCAGATCGTAACATTGGATGCACAGGCAGGGCGTGAGCGAACCCCGCGCACACGCTATCTGGGTGCGACCGCCTCACTGGAGCTTACCGAGCCGCTGTACGAACAGTTGGTGGCGATCAAACTGGCCAAGCCATTCGAGAAGAATCTACTCAAGAAAAGAGCCGCCATGAAAGCCGCCACGGACGCATTTGGCAAGTTGGTGAATTACGAGGTCGGCGATGTCACCGCCGCGGCCACTTACTATCTGGCCGAGATCTACTATAACTTCAGCCGGTCGCTGACCGAATCCGAAAGGCCGGGCAACCTGGACGCCAGCGCTCTGGAACAGTACGAACTGGCCATCGAGGAACAGGCCTACCCCTTCGAGGAGAAAGCCATCGCGGTGCATGAAAAGAATCTTGGTTTGCTGTCCGTGGGTGTCTACAACGAGTGGATAGACAAGAGCATTGAAAAACTCGCCAAACTGATGCCCGCCCGCTACGCCAAGGTCGAGGAAAGAACCGGCTTCATCACATCCATAGGGCCGTACCGGTACGAGGCCGCCTTACCCGCGGCGACAAAATGATGGGCATCAACAGTGGGTCGGCGATCTCGCAATCCGACACCGCCGAGTCTTCGGACGGGCGGGAGCTGGGATTGCAGAAAGCGCGTTGACAGTTGCCAGGTTTAAAGCTATTTCGTAGTTAATGCCCGAGGCTTAAACGGGTGCCCAGATTGACCATGACAGGATGACGGGTGTATTAAAGGGAAGTATGCACAAACTCGACCGTTTCGTTTACGCGTCCCCAGCCGGCATCGGCCTGGTGCTGACGTTTGTCCTCGTGCTGGCCGGCTGCGCCGCTAGTCAGCCCAAAGACGAGGCTCATCGGGAGGTCACCACAGCGGACCAGGTCGAGCATGTCGACTCGGGTGTACGCGCCGACTTCGACGCGGCCATGAAACTTCTGGAAGCGGAGAATTACGAAAAAGGCATAGAGCAGCTCAACCAGCTCACACAACGTGCTAAAACCAATACCGCCCCCTACATCAACCTGGCCATCGCCTATCAGAAGCTTGGGAACATGGCGGCGGCGGAAGAAAACCTGAAAAAGGCCCTGGCCATCAACCCGGATCATCCCGTGGCCAACAACGAATATGGCCTGCTCTATCGCAAGACCGGCAGGTTCTCAGAAGCAAAAATGGCCTATGAAAAAACCCTGGTGAAGTCGCCATTTTTTCTGCCCGCCAGAAAAAACTTGGCTATACTCTGTGACTTATATCTAAGAGACCTGGAATGTGCACTGAGTAACTATCAGCTGTATTACCAGGCCGCGCCGAACGACAAGCCGGTGGGCATCTGGATCGCCGATTTGCAGAAGAGATGGGACGCTGACCGTCCGCCGAAATGATGCTACCGAAGCCGATCTTAACCGACTCCATGCAATGCAGCAGTACCTACCGGCTTGTCAGTCGATATGGAGCTACGTGTGACAAACGTCATTCACCCTGCCGTCAGGAGGCCTGATGATTACTAAAATTTCTGTCTGTGGTGTTGTGCTACTGCTGCTATCTGCAACGGTCATCGCGCAGGACAAGAAGAAGGAAGGCAAGAAGGAAACTAACGAGCCCAAGGCGGTGTCGGGCATTTCGATCGTGGGCAACAACGAAGCGCCAAAATCCCTTTATATCGTCCCCTGGAAGGGTTCAGACCTTGGCGCGGAAACCGATCTGAACTCGAATCTTCTGGATGATCGTACGGCACCGGTGGATAAAGAAGTATTTATGCGCGCGGTGGGTTTTTATGAGCTAAGCAATCCAAATTGACGCCGGCGCTTTTAATATTGACATGAGGACTGAATGATGGAATTTTTCAATGATATCGTAAGTTTTTATCGCGATGGCGGGGCATTCATGCACCCGATACTCCTGGTTGGGGCAATTGGAGCCGCCATTATGATTGAACGCAGCATAAAGTTGGCGCGGGTCGGGACCGCCAATCGGAAAATGTGGACGCAATTACATCCGGTTCTGGTCACACGCGATTTCGAAAAAGCGCGCGAGATGACCGCCGGAGACAAATCCACCATCAGCGAGATACTCAACCTGGGCCTGGAACGGCAGGGCGCGGTGCGGCGCCGGGACGATATCGAAATCGCTATGGAAGAAGGCATGATGGAGATCATCCCGCAGCTGGAGAAGCGCACTGGCTATATCGCACTGTTCGCCAACGTGGCAACCCTGCTGGGACTGCTTGGCACCATCATCGGCTTGATCCAGGCATTTAATGCCGTGGCCAAGGCCAACCCGGCGGACAAGGCCGAACTGCTCTCGGCCAGTATCTCAGTCGCCATGAATACCACCGCGTTCGGTTTGATCGTTGCGGTGCCGCTGCTGATCGCCCATTCCTATCTGAATTCGAAAACCGGAGAAATTATCGACAGCCTCGAAATGGCCTCGGTCAAAACGCTGAACATCATTGTGTCCGCGGTAACAACCCACCTACCCAAGTAACGGGCCATGTCCAGACTGAATCGCCACAAGCGTGACAAAGAGACACCGGAAGTGGACGTCACCACCTTCCTGAACCTTATGGTGGTGCTTATCCCGTTCCTGCTTGTTACGGCGGTGTTCTCCCGCATCACCGTCATGGAATTGAATCTGCCCACGTCCGCGGGTGGACAGATCGTCAATAAACCGGCGGTGACGATAGAGGTGATTGTGCGCAAGACACGCCTGGAGATCGGCGATAGTAAGAAAGTGGTCGTCACGATACCCATGCTGGGCACTAAGTATGACCTCGGAAAACTGTCGGAATCCCTGATGGAAATCAAGAACACCTACAGCGATAAACAGGACGCGACGGTTCTGGTGGAACCCGATATCGAGTATGACGATGTCATCCATGTGATGGATGCGGTCAGATCTCTCCAGGTAAAGCAAGTCGAAGGCGAACCGGTGAAAAGAATAATCTTGTTCCCGGAGATAACGATAGGCGCAGCGCCATGAAGAGCAACAGACGCATCAAGCGCATGGCGCGGGCGAAAAAACACAAGAGCAGTCTGAGCCTCACCTCCCTGATGGACGTTTTCACCATTCTGGTATTTTTTCTCCTGTTCAACCAATCGGCGGTTGAAGTGGTCGAGCCACCGAAAGAGATCAAATTGCCCGATTCGGTGGTCGAGGCCAAACCGCGCCCGACGGTCATAGTCCTGGTGAGCGACCGGTCGGTGATGGTGCAAGGCGAGGTCGTGGCCACGATGGACGAGGTCATCGCGGCGAAAGACGAGCGCATCGCGCCGATAATAGACAAACTCACCCAGATCAGAAGAAGCGCGATTGGTGTAAACAAGGCCACAACGGCAAAGAACGATGAAATAACCATCCTCGCGCACAAGACCATACCATTCAAGATACTGCAAAAATTGATGTCGGCATGTGCGTTATCCGGGTACACCAAGATATCGCTTGCAGTCGTACAGAAGTCCTCTCAAAGTTAGTGGCGTAACGACGTGGAAACAGCGATCTCCAAAGAAGAACAGGCACTGCACGCGCAGATAGACAAGCTTCGCAAAAATGTTGCGAAGCTTGAGAGCGATCTGCGCGCTGTGAATAGCGAGCTGGAGGCGATGTCCGCACAGAGACAGCAGTACCAGCTGCTGAGCCAGATCTGTGAATCACTGGACAAGCTAGACGAGCTTGGTGCCGCTTCCCTGTTCTGGGGCGAGCAGCCGGCGCCCCACGCTATCGCGGAACACCTCAACCGTATCCGCGCCACGGCTTCGGATTTTCAGCAGAAGGTTCTGGCGGTCGAAGATAACCGCAAGGCTATCCGTGATCGCATACAGAAAGAGTTGGTAAATATCAATTTTCTGCATGAAGACATCGCCGAGCAGCAGGAGCTGGAGGAACTCGCCAAAAACGAATATGTGGTTTACCGGGAAGTAACCCCCACCCCCTATCGTCCGATGGTCATGCCGTGGAAGGGCACCAAGGAAGACGAACGCCGCTTCCGCCTGGTGCTGCTCTTCTCTTTGTTGATAGCACTATCGTTCGGATACCTGATTCAGATCTGGGTATTACCGATACTCGACGAGGACGAAGTGGTCGAGATACCCGAGAGGCTGGTGCAATTAGCCCAGAAGGAACCGCCCAAGCCACCGAAGACCGAGGAGAAGAAACTCGACAAGAAGGAGGAGAAGCTCGACAAGGAAAAACCCAAGCCGGCCGAGAAACAGGAGGCCCGCGCCAATGCCGAGAAATCCGGCGTGCTGGCGTTCAAGGGCGCCTTTTCCGACCTGATCGACGATACCCGGGACAATCTTGGCACCAGTGCACGGGTGAGCAACAGCGGTAAGCAATCGAGCGGCCAGACGCAACGCTCGCTGGTGGTGGCACAGGCGCGCGAAGGAGGAAGTGGCGGCATCAATTCCGCCTCGTTGAGCCGCAATGTGGGCGGAACCGGCAATCAAATGGGCGGTGTGAAGTTCTCGCGCGTGGAGAGCGCCGTGGGTACAGCAGCGGGCGAAGACCGCCCGCTCAGCAAAGGCATGGGGCCTTCGCGTACCGACGAGGAGATCCAGATTGTTTTCGACCGGTACAAGGCCGCTCTCTATCGAATTTACAATCGCGAACTGCGTAACGACCCGACACTGCGCGGCAAGATGATCTTACGTATCACCATTGAACCCAATGGCACCGTGTCCACCTGTAAGGTCGAGTCGACCAACCTGGCGTCGGCGGCGCTTTCCGCGGAGGTGGTTGAGCGTGTGGGCAAATTCAACTTCGGCGCGAAAGACGGCGTGCCGAGAATCACAATACTGTATCCCATCGACTTCCTGCCGGCGTCGAGTTAGCCTATCAACTGAAGTTAACCGCTTTTTCTAGAGTCAGATCCCTTCCTCGCGCAACCACTGCGCCGCGCGCGCGGCGAAATAGGTCAATATGCCATCGGCCCCGGCGCGCTTGAACGCCAGCAGGGACTCCATGACCACGGCGCGCTCATCCAGCCAGCCATTCTGCGCGGCGGCCATGAGCATGGCGTATTCGCCGCTCACCTGGTAGGCGAAGGTCGGGACACCGAACTCATCTTTCACCCGGCGCAGGATATCCAGATACGGCATGCCGGGCTTGACCATCACCATGTCGGCACCCTCCTGCAGATCGAGGGCGACTTCCTGCAAGGCTTCATCGGAATTGGCACAATCCATCTGATAGCTGTATTTGTTGCCGGCGCCGAGATGGGCGGCGGACCCCACGGCATCCCGGAACGGGCCGTAGAAACTCGAGGCATATTTCGCCGAGTAGGCAAGGATGCGCGTGTGGATGTGCCCCTGCGCTTCCAGCGCTGATCTTATGGCACCGATGCGTCCATCCATCATGTCCGATGGCGCCACCACGTCGGCACCGGCAGCGGCGTGCGACAATGCCTGCTTCACC
>JANNJF010000176.1:0-2072 GCA_031405715.1 Gammaproteobacteria bacterium
GGAGGATGCGGAGCAAATCGTCGTCGACAAGGCCAAGCAGGCCGCGGCCGTGACCGATGATTATGTGAAGTCCAATCCGTGGACATCGGTGGGTATCGCCGCCGGCGTCGGTATGCTCATCGGTTTTTTGGCCGCGAAGCGCTAACCCGTGACGGGAAATCTGTTTATGCAGCATGACTCCGATGCCATCCCTGCGCCGCCGGCGGGGGTGTTCAATTCCGTCAAGAGCTTCACCGCCAGCTTCGTTACCCATGTGCACAGCCGGTTGCAGCTGTTCGCCACCGAGTTCGCCGAGGAGCAATTACGCCTGGCGGCGCTTTTGTTCGGCGCGTTAACGGCGCTGTTTTTTCTTTTCCTTGCTATGCTGCTGGCGGCGTTTCTGGTGATTGCGGCGGCTTGGGATACGCCCTATCGACTGCATGTCGTGGCTGGACTCCTGCTGTTGTTCCTGGCGTGTGCCGGCATCCTGGCGGGCCTGGTCCGCGCCCGGTTCAACGCCAGGCCGCGTTTGTTCCAGGCCAGTCTGGCGGAGCTTTACAAAGACCGGCAGCAGTTGAACTCGGAATGAGGAATAACGCGCATAAGGAATTGGCCAAACAGCGTCTCGCGCTGGTCGCACAAATCGCTGATGAACGCAGTGATCTTGCGCGAAACGCCACGGCGCTGCGCTATGCCGCGCAGGTGATCGATAGGATCAACGACGGCATTCAGCACATAAGAAAGCATCCGGAGATATTACTGCTGCCCCTCGCGATTACCGTCGCGACCCGTCCACGGCGCCTGGTGGCGCTGGGTATCAGTGCGCTCGGTTTTTGGCGGTTGTTGCACAGCTGGCGACGTCTACGGTCGTCATGAAGGCTGCCATCTAACAGTTGTTCTATACGAACAGCCGCGGCGGATCGATAAGCTTGTAAGGCGGCAGGCGTCGCGTTTACCCGAGTCCCAGCAGTACCTCGATGCGCGCCATGTCCAGGTGTTGTTCCACCGCATCGGCCAGACGCGTGATGCCCTGCTCGCGTAGCTGTGGATAGTCGGTTCAACCAAGTCGTGCACGCCCGCCAGCGCAGCAAGACCTCCAGGCCGAGGTTGCGCCCGGTATTTTCATTATTATTTGATAATGTACTAATATATAGCCATTAATTCACTTATCCAGAGGTCGCCAACCCATGTTCCGCTCCGTGTATCGTCACTTCACCCACATTCTCGGCCTTGGCCTGTTGCTCAGCTTGATCCTGGGCGCCACCCCAGCCCGCGCCGCGTTGAATGTCACCGCCCTAACCACCACCATCAATAGCCTCGTCAGCCAGGGCAACACCCTGACCACCAGCATGAACGCCACGCTGCTCAACCCCATCACCATGAGCAGTCAACTGGCCGACATCGAGGCCAGGACCCTGAGCTACCTCGGCTGCACCAATGGTGTCTACGCAACCGTAGCGGCCGGCATCAGCGCCGGGACCATCAGCCTTACGCCGGAACTTCTGACCACGCTCAATAACCTGGCCGCGACCAACGCCGCGCTCGGGACCGGCGTGCTCAATCTGTCCGGCCAGGTGGTTGCGCTGTCGGCAAGCACCGGCACCACCACCCTGAAGATCTCATCGGCCACGATGCTGCGACTGTCCGATGACATCGGCACCATGGCCAACCGCGTTCTGGAAATGGCTGACAAGATCCTGATCATGGCTGATAATATCGGTCTGATGGCAGACCGCATCCTGACCACCCAGACGATACAGAACACCAATATCAAGCTGGTGGTGGATGCCACCCTCCGGACCCAGACCAATATTATTAATCTGATCGCCCTGCTGCGTCTGTAACCTGCCACATCCACCACCGGGGGGTTGTCGCACACCCCGGTGGTGTTATCACCAGCCGCCACCGCGCCACACACCTGCTGCGAATTCCGACGTAGTGTAGTGGCCCTGACCGGTTGTTGAAAAACCATCCAGGGTCCAATGGCACTACCTTAAGCCCTTATCCGCTGCTGCGTCAGATTTTGTAGGGTGGATTATGCCCAGAGGGCACGCGAGGCGCGACAGCGCCGAATCCACCAGGGCGGCCACCGC
>JANNJF010000177.1:0-1697 GCA_031405715.1 Gammaproteobacteria bacterium
TGATGATCGACGGCATAGATTCCAACATCACGGTAAATATCACCGCAATCGACGGCACGTCCCCTTTCAGGGCGTATGATTTTGGCTTTGTCACGGGCCGCAGCTATACCAAAATCACCAGCGGGAACGGCACCACGACCATCGCCGACATCGCCCTGGCCTTTCAGGATGCGGCCGTGGATACCTTGGCCATCAAGACCGAGCGCGCCCTCGTCCAGACCGGACTGACACGACTGGTGGTGGCCGGCGGTGTCGGCGCCAACCAGCTGCTGCGCCAGCGACTCGCCCAGATGACCGCGGCGCGCGGCGCGCGCGTCTACTACCCACGCCCGGAATTCTGTACGGATAACGGCGCCATGATTGCCTATGCAGGGTATCGTCGACTGCAGGCGGGGCAGCACGAACCCCTCGCCTTCGGCGCGCGGCCGCGCTGGCGCCTCGACGAGCTGCCGTCGTTGATCAATCGTTGATAGCAAGTGGAGTGATCATTTACAACAACCAAGCTACACAGGAGATGATGCATGACGGCACAACGCATGTTGTTTCTTACGGTGGGATTAACCATCGCCCTTGGCATCTGGCTGACAGGCATCGAACGCGCCCATTGGGTGCTCTATATCCCAGCGGTATTTCTCGCCTTCGCGGGCATCACCGGGATCTGTCCCGGACTCATCATCCTGCGCAAACTGGGATTTAAATAGCCACGATCCACGTCGTGGGCAGGGTGCGCGGCTGCCTTCAACCGCGCACCCTGCGTCATGCGCCGATCTTGTCTTCCTTGCCGGCGAGCAGATTCTGCACATTGCTGCGGTGACGCCAGATGAGCAACAGCGCCATCACCAGCGTGACATAAAGAAACGGTCCGACCCCCGCCTGCCACCCAACATACAAGGGTGCACTGACCGCGGCCGCCACCGCGGCCACGGAGGAATAACGGAACAACACCGCCATGGCCAGCCAGGTGGCCACCAGCGCCAACCCGACCCAGACGTTGAACGCCACCAATACGCCAAAGGCCGTGGCCACACCCTTGCCACCGCGGAACCCATGGAACACCGGATACAGATGTCCGATAAAGGCCATGAGCATGACCGCCGCCAGCATGGCCGGCTCGACACCGTAAGCGTGCGCCGCCAACACCGGGATGACGCCTTTCAGGATGTCCCCCAGGAGCGTAAGGATGGCGGCTTTTTTCCCGCCATAACGCAGGACATTGGTGGCACCGGGATTACCCGAACCGACCTTGCGCGGGTCCTGCAGGCCCAGCAGGCGACTGACGTGTATGGCGGACGAAACCGAGCCGATGAGGTAGGCGGCGATGGGGAATAGATAGTCGAGCATGGCGCGCTATTGGAAAGCCAAATGGGCTTTACGTCAAGTCGTATTGGCGCCTCCGCCCGCCGGATTCCGCGCCGCCCCGTGCGCCACGCACAGCCTTGCTGCCGGCAGCGGGAAAATTCGCTATAGTCCGGATACTTCTCTTGAGACCCGCGTATGGACATCATTTATCTGCATGACCTCAAGGTGGACACCATCATCGGCATCTGGGACTGGGAGCGCCGCACCACCCAGACCCTGACCATCCATCTCGACATGGGCGTGGACGTGCGCCGCGCCGCTGCTGATTCAGCCCGCGGAGCGAGAGGGAGTAGCAATCCACTCAGCATTGCCAGCAGACAGATAAGAGAAGCCTGCCT
>JANNJF010000178.1:0-4343 GCA_031405715.1 Gammaproteobacteria bacterium
CCCGCCGGACTACAACGGCCTGAAAATGGTATTGGCGGGCGAGACGCTCTCCGGCGCCACCATCCAGGCGCTGCGCCAGCGTATCCTCGACCGGCGCCTGACACACGGCCAAGGCCTGCTGGCGCAGGACGATGTGCGCGAGGCCTATCTGCAGCGCGTCACGTCGGACGTGAAACTCGCCCGCCGCATGCGCGTCATCATCGACGCCGGCAACGGTGTCGCCGGCGAAATGGCACCCGAACTCCTGCGGCGCCTGGGCTGCGACGTCACGGAAATGTTCTGTGACATCGATGGCACCTTTCCCAACCACCACCCGGACCCGAGCCAACCGAAGAATCTGGTCGATCTCATCCAGGCGGTGAAACAGGGTGGCGTGGATATCGGCTTGGCCTTCGACGGCGACGGCGACCGCCTCGGCGTGATCGCGCCGGATGGCGGCATCATCTGGGCGGACCGGCAGCTGATTTTGTATGCGCGCGATGTCCTGTCACGCAACCCAGGCGGGGAAATCGTCTACGACGTGAAATGTTCGCGCAGCGTGGATGCCGCCATCCGTGCCGCCGGCGGCCGTGCCACCATGTGGAAGACCGGGCATTCTTTCATCAAAGCGAAACTCAAGGAGTCCGGCGCCCTGCTGGCCGGCGAGATGAGCGGCCATGTGTTCTTCAAAGAGCGCTGGTACGGTTTCGATGACGGCCTGTACACGGCGGCGCGTCTGCTGGAACTGCTGGCGCGCGACCCACGCCCGGTGCAAGCGGTGTTCGACAGCCTGCCGAACAGCGTCAACACACCGGAACTGAACATCCAATTCGCCGAGGGTGAACATTACGCCTTCATGCAAAAGCTCATCCAGGGCGCCCGCTTTCCCGATGCCCGTGTCTCCACCATTGACGGCCTGCGCGTGGACTTCAATGATGGTTTTGGCCTGGTACGCGCCTCCAATACCACGCCGGTGCTGGTATTGCGCTTCGAGGGTGACGACGCCGCGGCCCTGGCGCGCATCCAGGAGCGCTTCCGCACCCTGCTCACCGCCACCCAGGCGGGCCTCACACTTCCTTTTTAACCGCCTTCGGGTATGATCTGGATCAATACACAGGATCGCCAAACCTGACTACACTTTCGCCATGACGCTCATCTCCCACTGGTTCGTGCAACGCCGCCGCCGTCTCGGTCGCGCGCTGCTGCTCGGCCTGGCCGTGGTGTGGTCGACCATGGCGGCCGCGCCCTGTGTGGCGGCCATGCCCACCTGTCAGCACACGCCTGCCAGCATGGCACATTGCCCGCATGCCAACACCGGGCCCGCCGCCCATCAGCCGGATTGCACGCCGCTGATGCAGCTCGATTGCCAGGCGGCGCAAAACCCCACCCTCGCCGCCAGTGTGGTCAGCGCAGATCACCTGCCGTCCCTGTCGATGGTACTGCTCAGCACCCTGCCGATCGCGGTTGCGGAGGCCGGCGCCAACTCCGACAGCGCCCTACGGCACGACGCCTCGGCGGCCGCTGTCCCCCGACCTCCCCTCAACCTCCTGCACGCCCGCCTGCTGATCTAGTCTCACCTCTCTGCACTTGGTTAGCGCGGCCGTATCCAAGGTAGCCCTAATTTATGGGCTATCGTGCTGGCCGCACCGTTTGCTTCACCGCAGGAGAGGTTTATGTTCCTTCAGTCACTCACCCGCTGGTCGCGGGCCATGGTCTTGGTAGCCCTCTGCGGATACGCCGTACTCGTGCGCGCGGAGACGCCACCCCTGACCCTGGAACGCGCGGAACAACTCGCCATCGCCGAGGCGCCGGTCCTCGCCCAAAGCCGCTACCGCATCGAGGCCGCCACGCAGCGGGTGCTTTCCGATGGGCAGTTGCCCGACCCGCAACTTGTCGTCGGCGCCATCAACGTGCCTACCGATACCTACAAGCTGAACCAGGAAGACATGACCATGACCATGATCGGCCTGCGTCAGGCATTTCCGCCGGGCGACACACGCACGCTGCGCACGCGCCGCGCCGGCCACGAGCTGACGCGCGAAGAGGCGCGTCTCGAGCTCGAACGCCGCAACCTTATACGCGACGTGCGCCGCACCTGGCTGGAACTTTATTACCTGGACGCCGCGTTACGCCAGGTCGATACACTGCGTCCGCTGCTCGAGCGCCAGCGGCAGGCCGCCGAGGGCCGCTACCGTGCGGCGCAGGAGTCGCAGCAGGCGGTGCTGCAGGCGCGCCAGGCACCGACACGCCTGTCGGTGCGGCAGCAGGAATTGCGCGCGCAACGCCGACGCGGCGCGGCCATGCTCGCGCGCTGGATCGGTGCAGACGCCGCGGCGCCGTTGCCGGAGTCGCTGCCGGCGTTGCCGGCATTACCGGAACGCTTCGAGGTCGAACGGCACCCCGACTGGCTCGCCAGCCGCGCCGAGTACGAAGCCGCGCGCACCGACATCGACATCGTACGTCAGGAACGCAAGCCCGGCGTGATGCTCGACCTGTCCTACGGCTTCCGCCGGCCGATGCCGGACGGCACCGAGCGCCCGGACATGGTCACCGCCATGGTCACCGTGGATCTGCCGGTGTTTCGCGCCCGGCGCCAGGACCGGCGGCTGGCCGAGAAACAGGCGATGGAGAGCGGCGCGCGCTACGAAGTGGAGGACAAGCGCCGCGACCTGCAGGCGCAGTATGCGGGCCTGCTCGCCGAGCACGAGTCGCTCCAGGAGCGCGTGCGACTCTTCAGCGAACAGATTGTGCCCGACGCGCGGCGCGAGGCGAGCGTGACCGTGTCTGGTTTCGCCAGCGATCAAACCATGTTGCGCGAGGCACACATCAAGGCACTCGACGCCGAGCTCGAACTCACCCGCCTGCGCATGGAACTCGCCCGCAGCCAGGCGGACCTGCTGTACCTGACTGGAGAACCCCAACCATGAAACGCCCATCACTGACTACCCTTCTCACGCTGGTCGCAGCGCTGGCACTGCTCGCCGGCGCCGCGCTGTACTTCGTCACCCGCGGACCCGGCACCGGCACCACCGCGCCAACCGCGGGCAGCGACGATCGCAAGATACTCTACTGGACCGACCCCATGACGCCGAGTTACCGCAGCGACAAACCCGGCAAGTCGCCCTTCATGGACATGGAGCTCATCCCGGTCTACGCGGAGCCGGATAGCGGGACGGCAACCGGCATGCCGGTGGTGACGATACAACCGCAGGTACTGAACAACCTCGGCGTGCGCACCTACACCATCACCCGCGCAAGCCGGCCACGCACGCTCACGACCCACGGCTATTTGTTCCGCGCCGACGCCGGCGGCGCGCTGCGTGCCCAGGTGGACATCCTCGATCGCGAGGCGGGCTGGGTGCGAACGGGCCTGACGGCCGGGGTACGGGTGACCGCCGTGCCCGGCCGGACGTGGCCGGCGGTGGTCGACTACCTGCAGCCGGACATCGACATCGGCTCGCGCTCGCTCAAGGCGCGCGTGCGCCTGACAGTGAACGATCCCGCCCTGCGGCCCAACATGTTTGCCGAGGTCACGATAATCGCGCCGCCCCCGCCGAAGCAGCTGGCAATCCCGCGCGAGGCGCTGATCCGCACCGGCACGCGCACCGCCGTGGTGATCGCGCTCGGCGGCGGCCGTTATCAGCCGGTCGATGTGGTCGCCGACGCCGAGTTCGGCGACTGGGTCGAGATCCGCAGCGGTCTCAAGGAGGGCGACAACGTCGTGGTCTCGGGTCAGTTCCTGATCGATTCCGAGTCGAGCCTGCGCGCGAGTTTCGCGCGCATCGGCGGCGAGGCCGGCGGCAGCGACGCCCCGCCCAGCGCTCCAGCGGGCACTAGGGGCACACCATGATCGCTTACATCATCCGCTGGTCGCTGCACAACCGTCCGCTCGTGCTGTTGCTGACGGCCATTATCGTCGTGTCGGGCCTGGTGGCGCTGAAGCACACCCCGCTCGATGCCATTCCGGACCTGTCCGACGTCCAGGTCATCATCAAGACGTCTTTCCCCGGCCAGGCACCGCAGGTGGTCGAGGACCAGGTCACCTACCCGCTCACCACCGCGATGCTGTCGGTACCGCAGGCACAGACGGTGCGCGGCTTCTCGCTGTTCGGCGACTCGTTCGTGTATGTGATTTTCAAGGACGGCACCGACCTCTACTGGGCACGCTCGCGCGTGCTCGAGTATCTGAGCCAGGTGACACCGCGCCTGCCGCGCGGGGCAAAACCGGTACTCGGACCGGACGCCACCGGTGTGGGCTGGGTATACCAGTACGCGCTGGTGGACCGCAGCAATCGCCACGACCACGCCCAACTGCGCAGCCTGCAGGACTGGTTCCTGAAGTACGAGCTGCGCGCGGTGCCGGG
>JANNJF010000179.1:0-2935 GCA_031405715.1 Gammaproteobacteria bacterium
GGTTTCCGGGCGGAACGAGCCGAACGGTTGCCGCGGGGAAGGGACAACTGGCTCGTCACACTGACGTTCCACGTGGACTCGAGAGTTTGCTCGCCTACCGGCCGACACCGTTGGAAGCCACCACCCGGGAAACACCGGGAACGAGTCCGTCGGCCGACGGTGATGTGCGCGGGGTCGTTGGATGAGCGAGAACCCGCCCCGCCACCCGTGGTTGCCGCCGCAACAGGAGGCGTTACCGCGCTATCTCGATGCGCTGCTGCGCGAAACCTGGGAAGCGCCCGTGGAGTTCTTTGAACCGGTGGATCTGGTGCCGCCGACGGAAGCGGCGACACCCACCGCCGGGACACCGGCGCCCGTCCCCGTCGCAGAATCAGCCACGCCGCCGCCGGCCCCGACACGGGCAGTGCCTGTTCCTCCGCTCGCCGACCCATTGACCGTGTGGGCAGCCGCGCCGTTTGAAGCACAACTCTTTCAGGTGGCCGGACTGACCCTGGCGTTACCGGTCTCGGAACTGGTGGGTATCGTGGACAGCGCCGACCTCGTTACCAGCGGGGGCGAGCATGCCCCCTGGTTGCGCGGGCGCTTGTGTTACCGCCATGGCGAGATCCAGGTGGCGAATACCGCGCACTGGGTCCTGCCGCCGGGTATGTCCTGGTCGCCTTCGACCCAGCGCTATCCCGTGCTGATCATTGCCGGTGGACGTTGGGGTCTGGCCTGTGACGGGATCGGCGCCGTGGTCACCCTTGATCCGGCCATGGTGCGCTGGCGCTCGGCCCGTACCCAGCGCCGCTGGCTGGCCGGCATGGTTGCTCAGCCGAGTTGTGCGCTGCTCGATCCGGCCCAGTTCGCAGCACTCTTTGACGCGGCCCTGGCGACGGGTATCCAGCCCTAATCGCATGGACCAATTCCCTACCTTAGCCGTCTGGCACGGTTAATGCTTATCTGTCTGTCAGTGTCGGATTCTTGACGTAATTATAGTTAAGTCATTGATCCATAATGCTTCACTACCCGCAACCAATTGTTTGAATGAGGGCTGTTTATGAGTCAAACCTCGCAAAGTCAGGATCCCGTGGCGCAATGGGTCACGTTTTATCTGGACAAGGAACGCTATGGCATCCATGTCATGCAGGTGCAGGAAGTCTTGCGGGTGACCGAAATCACCCCGGTACCCGGGGCGCCGGCGTATGTATTGGGCATTATCAACCTGCGGGGCAATGTGGTGACGGTGATCGATTCCCGTCAGCGCTTCCGGCTGCCGCAGCGGGAGATGGACGACTCGACGCGGATCGTAATTATGGAAACCGAGAACCAGGTGGTGGGTATCCTGGTGGACAGCGTGGCGGAAGTGGTGGAGTTGCGCGCCTCCGAGATCGAGGCGGCGCCGAATGTGGGTAACGAAGAGAGCGCCCGCTTTATCCAGGGCGTGTGCAGCCTGAGTGGCGAGCTCTTGATACTTATCGACCTGAACAAGCTATTCAGCGACGAACAGAAACGCGAGATGGCCGCTTTATAGGCCAGGAGGTGTGGCATGCCGGATGTCGGCGACGTGAAACCATTGATCCCGGTATGGCCCCTGCGGCCTGCGGACGGCGATGGCAAACGCAAACGCCCGCCACCGGCCAAGGACAAGCCGCCCGCCGCCGAGCCGGATAATGATGATGGGCCTGGGCATGTGGACGAATACGCCGCCGGAGAATGAGACATGGATAATACCCTGATACAGATATTTGCGGTGTCCGCCCTGCTGGCTGCGGCCCTGCTGCAAGCCATACTGGCGATCGCCGGTTTCCGCTCCCGCGCCGAAGGTCGTCTGCGGGAACAGAGTCTGCGTGTCCTGCAGGAACAGTTGCTGATGGTGAGCGGCGAGAATGCCGCCCTGGGACGACGCCTTAGTATGCTGGAACATCACATGGCGCAGGTGTCCTCGCAGCCAGAGAAGCAGTCACACTCCGGACCCGTCGGACAGGCGTATGAGGTGGCGGTGAATCTGGTACGCAAGGGCACGGATGTGGACGAGCTGATCGCCACCTGCGGCTTGTCCCATGGCGAAGCGGATTTGATCATGCGACTCTACGGCGCCCCTGCGGCAGGTGCTGTCAAAACCGTCACCGCCAAGGTTAAGCGGCCGGCGGCACCGGTGCACACAGCGGCGGCGGCCTATGAGGCGGCCTATTGAAAACGGACACCGCGGTTTCGGCGCCTTGCGGCGTAAGGGAGACGGGCGGGCACACAGGAAAGGCCTATGGGCAGGGACGGTCAAAACCAGTACGATTGACGCAGTGCCACCTGAACAACAAGAGGCAGCATATGGTGCAAGAACATATCGAACAGACACGCCAGAGCGATAAGCGTATCTCGCCGGCCTCCGCCAGCGGGTCCGCCGGCCCTGGTGCGCACCAGGGCCGCTCCCTGCACCTGCTGTCGCTACTGCAGACCTCCCTCGAGGTGGCAACGGTAGTGCGTCTGTTTGCCGAAGAGTGTGCCAAGTATGTACCGTATGACAGCTACTCCTACAGCAACAAGGTGGATGGGGTGGAGTTTGCGACCGGCACGGCGGCGCGCCACACCTGCCACTATCGTCTGGTGGTGGCGGATGAATCCCTGGGCCAGCTGACCCTGACCCGGGCCGTGCCCTTCGGCGAGACGGAAATCATCGAGCTGGAAGACATGCTGGTGGCGCTGGTGTACCCGCTGCGCAATGCCTTGTTCTATCAGCGCGCCTTGCAGTCGGCCCTGAAAGACCCGCTGACCGGCCTGTATAATCGCACCGCCCTGGATGCCGCCCTGCAACGCGAATTCAATCTGGCGCGGCGCAATAAAAACGCGCTCTCCCTGCTGGTGCTGGATATCGATAACTTCAAGCTCATCAACGACACCCATGGGCATGCCACCGGTGATGCGGTGATCAAGGCGCTAGCGGAGACGATTGCCGCCC
>JANNJF010000180.1:0-2622 GCA_031405715.1 Gammaproteobacteria bacterium
GCCGCTGTTCATCGTGACCATGGCCTCGCAGAACATCCCGGGCATCGCCGTGCTGCACGCCAATGGCTACCACCCGCCGCCGGGGCCGATCTTCACGGCGACGCCGGACGGCGCGACGAGGCGTTGTTGAATCCCCTGGACGAAGAAGACAGCATCATCCTGCGTGCCATCCTCGGTGGATTGCAGAATCCCGCGAGCCTGCCGGATCTGCAGGCCACCACCGGCAACCCGCAGATGGCCGCGCCGGGATTGGCCGCCATGGTGACCCAGGCGGCACGCGGCGATACTGCAGCGCTGATGGCGTTGGCCAACATGGGCGAACAGATGGCGCGCGTCGGCGGTGAAATGGCGCGCGTGGCGTCAACCCTGCGGCCGCTCATCAACGGTGAACGCGACCCGGAAAGACTGACCCGACACCTCGGTACGCGTAGCCGCGGCCTGGTGCTCTCGATACTCGAGGAACTCGGCAAGTTGGAGCACCATTGAAACGCCTTGGCGCATCCCGGCCGGCACGTTATGATGCGGCGGCGCTGCAACCTTAACCACGCCAACGTATCGAAATCACCATGTCCGAAGCCCCTTGTCGATCCTATCTTCCGCCGGAGTGGGCGCCCCAGAGCGGCGTCATGCTCACCTGGCCCCACGCCCACAGCGACTGGGCACCGATACTGGCCGCGGTCGAGCCGGTGTTTATCGCCATCGCCCAGGCGGTCGCGCTGCGGGAAAAAGTACTCATCGCCTGTTATGACGAAGACCACCGACGGCATGTCGCGGCCCGCTTGCAAACAGCGGGGCTGGCGGCACACCGGCTGCTGCTGCACATCGCCGATTCCAATGACACCTGGGCGCGGGATCACGGCCCCATCAGCGTGAGCTGCAGCGGTGAGACGCGTCTGTTGGATTTCGGTTTCAACGGATGGGGTAACAAATATCCCGCCGACCTGGACAACAACGTCACGCGCCGCCTGCACGCCGCCGGCGCCTTCGGCCACACACCGCTGGAACGGGTGGATCTCATCCTGGAGGGCGGCAGCATCGAGGTGGACGGCTCGGGCAGTCTGCTCACCACGCGCCGCTGCCTGCTGGCGCCGACCCGCAATCCGGGCCTGTCGCAGACGCAACTGGAACAACAGCTCGGCGAGCGACTCGGTATCACGCGGGTATTGTGGCTGGAACACGGCTATCTGGCGGGGGACGATACCGACAGCCATATCGATACCCTGGCGCGCTACTGTGACGTCAATACCATCGCCTACGTGCAGTGCGAGGACCCGCAGGACGAGCACTATGCAGAACTCAAGGCCATGCAGTCGGAGTTGCAGGCATTGCGCAGTATCAGTGGCGAGCCGTACCGACTCGTGGCCCTGCCCTGGCCGCGTGCCAAACTGGACAACGACGGCGCGCGCATGCCCGCCACCTATGCCAATTTTCTAATTATCAATGACGCCGTACTGGTACCGACCTACAACGACCCGGCGGATGTGCTCGCCCTGACGCGCCTTAGCACTTGTTTTCCCGGGCGGGAAATTATCGGCATCGACTGCCTGCCGCTGATTCAGCAACACGGCAGTCTGCATTGCGTGACCATGCAGTTGCCTCAAGGTGTACTCACCTGAAAGACCGCTGGTTAAGTCGCTGATCGGCGCTGCCGCGCAAGCAGGAATTCAACTCCTCTCCGGCTGCTCGCTTACGCGGAGGGCGCTGTTCAGCGGCCCTCTACGTCGCATCAGTAAAATACATAGCCAAAAAGAAATCGGCTGTCCGGATCACCGGACAGCCGATCGGTACTCAACGGTCGTTGACCAGCCTGCGGCCAAATTACTTTCCTTTCTTGGCTTCGATTGAGGTGGCGGTCATGCGGTATTCGACGGTCACCTTGTCGCCCACTTTAAGATCGCCCATCACCTTGGTGCTTGCATCGCGGGCGATAGTCCATTTTTCCTTGCCCTTCATCACTACGATAGTAGTGTCGGTCAGCTCCTCAACCGGGCCGGTAACCTGGTATCCCTTGGACGAACCGGCCATGGCGAGGGGCGAGGCCAGCAATGAAACGAACAACAGCGCAACGATTCGACGCATAATAATTCTCCTGAGTGGTGGGGCGGTACCATTGGCGACAAACTCGACAGCTTGCCACACGGTCCGGCGCAGTACCGAGCATGGGCAGCGACGGCCACTAATGCTAACATTAGCGCCATGAACCCGTCACTCAAAGTCGGCCTGGTACAACAGGCCTGCACCGAAGACTCATCCCAGAACCTCGCCACCAGCACGCGCGGCATCCGCCAGGCCGCTAGCCAGGGTGCGCGTCTGGTGTTGCTGCAGGAACTGCATGCGGGGGTCTATTTCTGCCAGACCGCGGACACCCGCCGCTTCGATCAGGCGGAATCCATTCCGGGTCCCACCACCGATACCCTGGCGCAGCTTGCGCGGGAACTCGGTATCGTCATCGTCAGCTCGGTGTTCGAGCGGCGTGCCCCGGGACTGCACCACAACACCGCCGTGGTACTCGACAGCGACGGCCGTATCGCCGGCCAGTATCGCAAGATGCATATCCCGGACGATCCGGGTTTTTATGAGAAATTCTATTTCACCCCCCGGCGACCAGGGTTTCATGCCCAT
>JANNJF010000181.1:0-2611 GCA_031405715.1 Gammaproteobacteria bacterium
AGCACTGTTAACAGCTATCGGGTTCTTCGTCTCTGCCATGAAAAACTAACACCGAGATATCGGCAGCTTGTTGCAGAGCAGTCCGCTCACAAGCGAGTGCATCACTTGAGATCGCCAAACGCCATGAAGGCTTTTGTTAGAGCTGTTGCCGATGAGTATTCTGGTATTCCGTGAAATGACGCCCAACAACGCCATCAACACGGGCAGTAAAAAGCGGCGCGCCTTCGTCGCCCCGCTTTTTACTGCCGGTTATGGCGAACGTTATGTGAGAAGAATATGAACAAACACAATCTTGAACAAGTCTTTAAAAATGGGAAGATGAGGGCCAGGTCTTGCCTTTTGCCATCCAATCCGATGTACAGACCTTCGTTAAATCCCCGCCGCACACCGCCGCTTGGGGCCCAAAGATTTGACCCACTACGCCAAAAAATATCCCGCTCTGGATCAGGCTATCGCGCATGCTTATGCCGGCGGCAATTTTTTAAGTTACACTACTCGCAGGTCAGCCGGCTTGTGGCAGGATCAATGAAGGCAAAATGCAAAACCCGCACCCCTGGCGGCGCGGCTTAAGGCGACGTTATCGCAATAAAAATCATCAAAATTTTATGTAACTGGTCAGATATCAATGTGTCTCTTTTAAAGAGAAGAAAGTGGAGAATGAAATGAGTAAAATAATAAAATTTGGAGAAGATGTTGAAGGCTATAACATCCCTGTTTTGAATGAACGGGAAATAAGAGCAGCAGCAGGAATACTGTTTTTGATTATGTTTACCTCAGTACTTGTCGTCATTCTTAAAGAGAATTTTTTGATGCTGAAATATGCGGTGATAATATTCCTTACGGATATACTGATACGTGTCTTTGTTAATCCTAAATATGCACCCACATTAATACTTGGTCGTTTGATTGTCAGGAACCAGGTTCCCGAATATGTTGGGGCAAAGCAAAAAAAGGTTGCCTGGATTATTGGTGTGGTTTTAGCCTCTGTATTTTTTTCTCTTACGGTAGTCGTAAATTCATATAGCCCCATCACTGGTATTATTTGCCTAATTTGCCTTATATTCTTATTTTCTGAAGCAGCGTTTGGTATTTGTTTAGGCTGCAAATTTTATTCAATGGTTTATAAAGATAAAGCACAATACTGCCCGGGTGAAGTTTGTGACGTTAATTCGAAACAAGATATTCAAAAAACATCCGGGGTTCAAATGCTGATTGTTTTTGGGTTTATTGCATTCATTTTTCTTACAGCCTTTTTATTTAATGATGATTTTAGTGAAAAACCATATGACTTATTGGGAATTGATAATTCTACACAATCGGAATAAAAGAGACATTTAGAGGTTAGTGGAGATATTCGAAGTTTATGCAATGGACTTCAAGCAGCAGATATCAAGCGGTTTAAGATCGACGCGCAAAAAGCGCGCGCGTCTTACCCTAGCCATTAGATGAAAAATGAATAAAACCATGCGAATAATTAGTTGGATTGTGTTTATTGTTTTACTGGCGATTTTGCTTATGTCTGTTTTCGACCGTTTCGGCTCAAGGGAAGGACAAGTCAGGCCGGGCATAGAATCCGAATTACTCTTTTTACTACCATTTGCCTTTTTGGCCGCTGCTAGTTTCGTCGGGCGAAATCACGCCGTTTCCGCCTTAGTTGCCATTGTCGGCATTGGAGTAGTGATGGTTGACATGATCTCGGGTATACCTTTCAGTTTCAGTGCAACGGCGACGTGGATTCGTTGGCTAGTGGAAAGCGTTGTCTTGCTTGTAGTTGTAAGTCTTCTAACATGGCGGTCGGGGCGGACACGGTGAGACAACGGCATGTTCCCTGTTGTGTCCATGGCCCGCGTCGCCCACCTCTGCGTTATGCCCGCTCTAAACCAACCCCGGTCGTGTGTAGTCCGGCGGATGGATGACGGCTTTTGAATGGAAACAGGCCGCAAAAGGACGCGCCGCGGCTCGAAGGCCGTGATACCTTCACACTCAGCATTGATTCAAACTGTGGAGCACGCCGCTTGCGCTGCTATTCGGCAGTCTGTCCGGATTATCGGGCGGTTGGTCGCGAGGCGGTTACGTACCCAGGCGGGTCGGTCTAAATAGATGTCGCAAAGAGTGTCTTCATGCCTG
The DNA here is from genome assembly GCA_031405715.1 of Gammaproteobacteria bacterium. GTDB lineage: Bacteria > Pseudomonadota > Gammaproteobacteria > Acidiferrobacterales > UBA6901 > JANNJF01. The sequence goes on from JANNJF010000181.1 coordinate 2,128, forward strand.
AAAGGTGGCGTGACGACGTCCATTCCGGACACAGGCAACCAAAGCGGTCGAAACATGTACAGCTTTTCAAGCAAATCCCTGGCATCCATCTCCGTATTACACGGACTGTTCTGGGTGTTGCTGTTCGATACCGGTATCGGGGCGCTGGTCAGCACCGTGTTGCATATCGAATTCCTGGGTAGCCTGCTCATCTCGCAGTCTTTCGGCCTGTCAATTTATGCGTGCTTTGTGATCTTCGACCGGTTTGTGGAGATAAGGCTGACCACATTCTGGATACCACTGTTGCTCGGCATACTGATCGGCACGTTGCTGCAAGTGTCCGTTTTAGTCTTGGGCCATCAAGCAGGACTCGCCGAAGTCCGGGCGTTGGGCTTGGTGCGCCTCGATGGCCTGACCCAGAACATGCTCATCGCCTTGTTCTTTTCCGTGATCATCCTGTATTTCATGGTGACCCGTTCGCGCGCGACGTGGAGCTTCACGGAGG
>JANNJF010000182.1:0-2325 GCA_031405715.1 Gammaproteobacteria bacterium
GTTCTTTGCGCTGAAGGCGTAAAAAAAGGCGGTTAGGGAGTGCGGCGGGGCGCCCCCCCGTTCAAAGCGGGGGCGTTGACCCCCAGGCCCGCGGCTTGTGGGGGGTTTTTTATAGAGGCGGCGAGCCCCCGCGATGAACGCGGCGGCGACCCGCCGCACTCCCTAACCGCCTTTTTTTACGCCTTCAGCGCAAAGAACCCTTCCAAGGCGCTCCGCACCACATCAAGCAGTTCCTTGTCACGCCCGGTAAAAAAATGGTCCACGTGGGGGACGACGACTTGGCGTGCGCCCTGAATGCGATCGACGACTTTCTTCCGCAGCGTGCGGTTTTCCAGCACCGCGGGCAGATCGTCTTCGCCAAACACATCGGCGATCGGCAGATGCAGTTTGTCCGGCTGGTCAAAGGGGCCCGGCAGACCGAGAGCCACCCAGGCGACGACCGCCGCGTCCGCCGGTTGCGTCAGATAGTAATTCGTCATGCGCGAGCCGAGGCTGTGGGAAACAATGGCCACGCGCCCCTGGCCTTTGCTCTTGAGATAATCCACGGCGCTCTTGAGACGCGCCGCGGCGTCGCCGTAGGTTGGCGTGTAGAGCTCGATTTTTGCAGTGCCCGCCAGTACCGGCATCTGTATCGACAGCGTGTTATACCCCGCATCTGCCAGGCGTCGGCGCAGCATGCCGATGAGTCCCCAGTCCGGATGGACCCCGCTGCCGTGGACCAGTATTACGCCGCCGCGGGGTTTTGGCGCCGTGGTGTAGAGTCCGAGAAAGCGGTGCTTGCCGGTGTCCAGATAGACGGCATCGCCCACCACCAGGCTGTCGAGAATTTCATCTTCCCACATTTTTTCGCGGGCAAAATCCGAGGCCTGCGCCATTTGGGTGGTGAGCATGAGCACAAAAAACACGATCGATCGCATACAAGCCCCCGTTGTTGTTTGTTGAGCCATGGCTATGCCGATAGGGCGACGCCGGTGCGGTTTCCATGCGTAGTGTCATAGAGGAGATCCATCGTACGCCGCGCGCAAGCGATCAACATTTTGTCTATTTCCGCTTGCGGCGGCGCGTTCAGTAGTTTAGCTATTCGCGTCAGCCAAGCAGCAACGCTGCCAGCCAGGCCATGGGTGTCGCCCTCAGGCATCCAGCAAGCGGTTGATTTTCGCGGCGCAGATAAAATCGTTGTGCGACAACCCACCGATGGCATGCGTGCTATAACGCGCGTGACAGCGTTTGTAGCCGACCTCAATGTCCGGGTGGTGATCCTCGCGATGTGCGATCCACGCCAGGGCATTGACGAAGGCCATGGTCTCGTAATAATTTTTGAACAGATAGGTGCGGCTGATTTCACTGGCAGTATCGTTCAACGACCAGCCTTGGGCCTGGCTGATCAACCGCTCGGCCTGCTCGTGCGTCAGACGGTCGACACCACCTTCGCAGGGCACGCAGCGTTGGCGCGCCAGATCGGCGCTGTCCGCATCACCCGGGCTACTGGAATTTATAGTAGGTTTCATTGAGATATTTGGTCAGGTTGTTGAGTTGTGCATCGTCGTAACTGCGTGACAGGTTGTCGTTGCAGGCATGCACCTGGCCGATCAGACCCTCGATCGACTTGATGCGACGGTCCTTGCGCGTATAAACCTCGCTGCCGTGGCAGCTGACGCAACCGCTGTTGTGCAGCTGTTTGCCTTTGGCGGCATCACCGGGAAGCATGGATTCCGCTTGTACGCCCTGGGCCAGACAGCTCAGGGCGATGACCGCAAAGATCGATTTTTTCATAAGGTGTCTCCGTAGCATTGTGTGATGATCAGGCCAGCCCCTGCAGGTGTGCGATACGCACCGATGCCGGGGGATGGGAATCGTAGAAAGCGGAATACAGCGGGTCCGGCGTGAGCGTGCTGGCATTTTCCTTGTAGAGCTTCACCAGGGCACTCACCAGACTCTTGACGTCCGCCTGTTCGGCGGCAAAGCTGTCCGCCTCGAACTCGTGTTTGCGCGAACCCCAGGCCATGAGGGGCGAGAGGAAGAAGGTAAACACCGGTCCCGCCAGCAGGAACAGTATGAGTGCGGCATGGGTCGATGGCTGGTCCATACCGAGCCCGTGAAAGAACCAGTCCTGACGCATCAACCAGCCGAGCAGGGCCAGGCCCGCGAGGCTGATGCAGAAGGTCAGCAGCATGCGTTTCTGCACGTGTACGCATTGCCAGCCTATGGCGTTTCTTTTATTTGTTGCTTCTCTGCTTTTACGCTACTAAAAGTGGGACACTATCAAACCGCAAAAATCCTGCTGTTCGTAAGTGGTGTACTCATTATTTTCTATGTTTCCATGGC
>JANNJF010000183.1:0-2140 GCA_031405715.1 Gammaproteobacteria bacterium
TGCGGCGTCACGTCCAGCGCCACACCGGAGAAGAACGCCGTCAATTCCACCGTGGTCGTGGGCGGTACGCCCACTATGCCGCTGGGCGTACTGGTAATACCGGTAATAAAGAAATCATCCCCACCCACCTTGATGATCGCCTTCTGGTTGTTGATGGTCGATACCCGCGGGCTCGACAGCACATGCACATCGCCCTGGGTCTTCAGCAGTTCGACGAAGGCGGAAAAGTCCGAGGCCGCCGTGGCCACGCTGAACACACCACCGAAGGCGGAGGTATTGGTGCCGGACGGGAGCGTACCCGCCAGGTTACCGGCGTTGCCGGCGATCTCACTCACGCCCGCCCCTTGAAAGATCGTGCCACCACCCACCTGACCGAAGACCGACGATCCCTGCAGACGCGACCAGTTGATGCCGGTCTGAAACTTGTCGCTCAGTTGCACGTTTAAAATCTTGGCCTCGAGTATCACCTGCCGGCTGACACTCGATGCAGTCATGCCCAGATAGTCCTCCGCCATGCGCAACTCGTCCGGCATGGCGCGCACGATGACGATACCGGTTTGTGCATTCACCATCACCTGGCGGCCACCCTCGGTGCCAACCATCGCCGTCAGCGTTTCCTTCATGTCCTTCCAGAAATCCGTCTGCGACTCTGTCTCGACCTGCATGCTGCGTCCCACCCCGGTGGTCGTAGCGGAGCCGCTGCTGCTCTGCGTCAGCTCGCCACTGGTCACATTGACCGCCGACTTGCCCTTGCGATTCAGGTTGAGATAGTTGACCGGATAAATGCGCGTCTGCATGCCGCGTCCCAGCACTATGAAGCGGCTGCCATCGCGTTTGTAGTCGTAACCATAGGTCCGCCGGATCGCCTCCATGGCCTCGGGCACGGTGGTGCTCTTGAGATGTAAGGACAGGGTGCCGCTGACATCCGGCGGCACCAGTATGCTGTAGGGTGTGCCTTCCACCAGGCCCATGAACACATTACGCGCCGAGGCATTGTTGACGGATAAATCGAAACGTCCCTCTAGGGGTTCGGCGCCACCTTCCGGCACACGCACCGAGATCGGCGGCAGCAGCGCCTTGCTCACGTCCGCCGGTACCCGTGCGCTGGTCTCCTTACCCGCCTGCTCCAGGGTGGATTCCATATTAGCGGCGTTTTTCGCATCCCATTTATAGGGATTGCTCATGCAGCTCACGGTCAACACGGCGGCGCACAGCAGCAGCACGCGCCGCAAAACAATCCGTATAGGCTTAATCGTCATTGTTTCTGCCCTCATGGGCGTTGATCTTTTTCAAGTTTAGGCACCAGGCGCAGACTAGTCTTGCGCCCTGCGCGCTCCAAAATCACTTCGTATAGACGGATATCGGAGATCTGGCCATCGCCATAACGATCACCGATCTTGACAGTGCGACCATCGATCACCGCCGACCGCTCGCTGCCCGAAATACGTATCGCGGTCACGCCGCTGGTCGGTGCACTGTACGTATTGCCGCCGGACCCCGGCGGTCGGGTGGGGTCCGCAAGCCCACTGGAGAACACCGCGGCCGCGGCCGGCAGCGCCAGCATCCCCAACAGCAGCAGCAAGACCTTTTGTGTCATGCTGCACTTACTACAATTATTGTGCCAACTCATCATATCCCGATCCAACTCTCACGCAGGCTCAGGGTATACACCACCAATGTCAAGTGTGATACCGGGTACTCCTCGGTTGCCAGGGTGATCTGCCCCCAGAACACCTTCCAGCGCAGTCCTTCCAGGGCGTTCAGGTAATTGACGATGTCGGCATAACGGCCACGCACTTCCACCCGCATGCCATGTTTGTAGAAGCCCGCATAATTCGCGTCGGGCGGTGCTTCACCCTCCGCCGCCGCAGGTGGGGTGGTCCCATCGGTCTGCTCGGCTTTTTCCGTGGGCGGCAACAACGGCTCCGGCGGCAGACTCTCGATCTGCACCACTTCCAGCGACTGATTGTGGTGCAACACGTCCTCCAGCAGCCGCGCCATTTCCTTCGGTGACACCAGGGCACGGGTGACGCCGGCCAGGGCCGGATCGAGGGACTGCAGGCGTTCATTCAGCGCCGTCAGGCGCGCCTTGTTTTCCTCATCGAGATTGCGGCCATAGGACTGCTCCGTCTGCTTGTGT
>JANNJF010000184.1:0-14150 GCA_031405715.1 Gammaproteobacteria bacterium
GTCACGCGGCTGCACACCGATAACAGTCTGAAGCGTTACAACAACGTGGACAGTGAGGTGCGTAAAGACGATACCGAGCTGAATGCACGCCTGGCGGGCACCAGTTCGATCTTCTTCCTCATCGAGGGCCAGGGTCAGGACAGCATGAAGGACCCGAAGGTGCTGCACGGTATGCAGGCCTTGCAGACGTTCATGGACCAGCAGCCGAACGTGGGCAAGACCCAGTCCATCGCCGATCTGATCAAGCGCATGAACAAGGCGGTGCATGCGGACGACCCCGCCTACGATGTGCTACCGGATACGCGTAACCTCATCGCGCAGTATCTGTTTCTCTATTCCTTGTCCGGCGACCCGCAGGACTTCGACAGCCTGGTGGACAACGATTACCAGAAGGCGGTGGTGTGGGTCTACCTGAAAGACGACAGCACCGCCTATGCGGAAGACCTGTACCGGCGGGCGCAACCTATTATCGCGGCCAACTTTCCGCCCGGGGTGAAGGTGCACATCGGCGGCAGCCTGCCGCAGACCGCCGCGATCAACGAGGTATTGACCCAGGAGAAGTACAGAAACATTATCCAGATGGCGCTGATTGTATTTATCCTGGCCAGCATCGCGCTGCGTTCCTTCGTCGGCGGTCTGTTCGCGGTCATGCCGCTGATTATCATCGTCCTGGCGAATTTCGGCCTGATGGGTTGGCTGGGTGTGCCCCTCGACATGGGCACCGCGGTCACGGCCGCCATGGCCATTGGTATCGGCGCGGACTACGAGCTTTATCTATTGTTCCGTTTTCGCGAAGAACTGCGCAAACACCAGAATCTGCGTATCGCGACGCGCGAATCCCTGCTTACCTCCGGCAAGGCGATCCTGTTCGTGGCCATGTCGGTCGCCGGCGGCTACTCGGTCCTGCTGACGTCGGATTTTGGTTTCTACTCGCGTCTTTCCGTGATGGTCATGGCCACCATGCTGGTCAGTGCGCTCTCCGCGCTGCTGTTCTTGCGCGCCATGATGATGTTGTTCAAGCCGCGTTTTATCTTCGGCGACAAGCGCGACGAGTTATTTGCAAAATCCACAGCCATGCAAGGAGCGGGAGAATGAATACAAAGAACAACATTAAACGTGCCATCGGCACACTACTGCTGGCCTTGACGCTGCCGGCCATGGCGGCGGAAGGCATAACTGCGCTGCAGGTTATGGAGAAGAATTTCTTCGTCACCAAGGTCCGCACGCTTAAGACCGACAGCACCATGGTCCTGATCAACGACCGCGGCCAGACGCGTGAGCGCAAGAGCACCACTCTCGCAAAGCTGCAGAAGAACGGCATCGACTCGAGACTGCTGGTGAAGTTTCTGTCGCCGGCGGATATTAAGGGTACGGGCTTCCTGCAGGTCGAGCATTCCAACGCGGACGACGATCAATGGATCTACCTGCCGGCGCTGAAAAAAACCCGGCGCCTGGTGGCCAACAACAAGAAAGACAGTTTTGTGGGATCGGATTTCTCCTACGGCGATATCCTGCTGCCCAAGGTGGAACTTTATAAACATACGCTGCTGCGTGTGGAGCCCCTGGACGGCCAGGAGTGTTATGTGATCGAATCCATACCGCGCGACGACAACGTCAAGCGCGACAGCGGCTACAGCAAGAAAATAACCTGGGTTAAAAAAGACAATTTCCTCGAAATCAAGGTTGAGTACTACGACACCAGCGGACGCCTTTTGAAAACGCAAAACGTCTCCGATCACAAACTAGTGGAGCCGGATACGCAACGCTGGATCGCCCTGCGCCGCGAGATGGTCAATCACCAGACGCAGCATAAAACCATCTTCACCTTCGATCGTTACGAGGCGGGTGTGCCGGTGGCGGAGGACGCCTTCACCACCCGCGCCATCGAACGCGAGTGATACGCGGCCTGTGGTGGGTGCCGTTCCTGTTGTTGGGACAGGCAACGGCATGGGCGGAGGAGGGTGCCGCCGCAGCCTCGACGGACACGCCGGGGTTTAGCACGTGGGGTACTTTGCGCGATGCGGGGCTGACGGGTTCTGTGCGCCTCGACTACTACCGTTCGTCCAAGTCATTGGACGATGCCAGCGACTTTCTTGGCGCCACCACCCAGGCCAAATTATTGCCGACGATCACCCGCTGGCTGGATGCAAAAATCGAAGCACGGGTGACCAATCCCAATGTCGGTGACCATGGTGACACCGAGGCAACGCTGCTTGAGGGGTATGTGACGGCGCATTTCGACCATGCCGACCTGCGGATCGGCAAACAAATCGTGCCCTGGGGTCGGGCGGACGGCATCAATCCCACGGACAACCTCACCCCCCATGACTACCAGGTGATGTTGCCCTTCGAGGAGGATCAGCGTCTCGGCACCAGCGCCATCAAACTCGACGCTTACCTGAGTGCCGAGTACACGTTGACCCTGTTCACCACGCCGTATTTCCTCCCGTCCAAACTGGCGTTTCCCGCGGACGGCGCGACCCTGGTCGAGACCCGTCCGGAATGGCGTTGGTCCGATAGTGAAGTGGGCCTGCGGCTGAATCGCGTGGGCGGGACGCTGGACTGGTCGGTCAGTTACTACCATGGCTACAATCTGCTGCCCGAGCTCTATCCCCTGGGGCTGACGCCCACGGGACCCTTGCTCGAATTGCGCTACTCACAGATCGACGTGCTGGGCGCCGACCTGGCACAGAATTTCGGACGCTACGGTGTACGTGCGGAAGCGGCCTATATCCGCCCGCAGGACTACCAGGTGAACAAGCCCGTTGGCATCAGTCCGTATCTGACCCTGGTGGCCGGTGTGGACCGTACCTTTATGACGAACTTCAATGTCAACCTCCAGCTGGTGAGCCGCTGGGTGCAGGACTACACGGACCCCGAGGCCATCGCCGATTCGCTGCTGCGCGCCGCCGCCGTGCAGAACGCCATCACCTTCGGCCAACAGGACCGCGCCAATTACGGCATGACCACGCGCCTCAGCAACAAGTGGTTTAATGACACCCTGACGGCGGAGGTGTTGGCCTTTGTTAATTTCAGGCGTAACAATTCGTATATCCGTCCGCTCATCACCTATGCCTTTACCGATCACTTTAAGACCAGTGTTGGCGCGGAACTCTATCATGGGGCGGACGATACCTTTTTCGGGCGCGTGCAGCGCAATCAAGGTGCGTTTGCCGAGGTGCGCTACAGTTTTTAACCCTTATGGATGTGTGCCGCGATGCTGCGATTGACTAGAGATGTTCTGAAAATACCTTGGTTTGTTTTGTGAGAAATCTCACTGAAGAAAGTGGGCTGGATGGATAGGCTTTAAACCTCTTTCAATCACCTTTGCATGAAGGAGGATAAAAATGCAGGCCCAGGTCACTCACGATATTCAACAGAGAGAGCAGACGCGCAAGTCTCGACCGGCAACCGCAGAAAACACGGCTAAAGCGAAATCCGGACAGCCTGCCTCACAACGGCCGGCTTTCTTTTCCCGGGCCCGGTTCAGATTCGGCGAAATCATCCCGGGTCTCACTATTCACGGCCGACCCGCGCCCTATCCGGTGATGAATGAGCGGGCGGTTCGCGCCACCGCCGGATTAATGCTAATGACGGCCGCTGCCGCCTTCGCGCAGGCCTTTTTCCTCAATAACTTTCTGCCCCTCAAGATTGTCACGCCTATTTTCTTCCTCGACTTTACGCTGCGCGTGCTGACGGGATTGACCCCCCTGAGCCCCTTTGGCGCCCTGGGTACGTTTCTGGTGCGCCACCAAAAACCGGAATGGTCGGGGGCCACGCAGAAGCGGTTCGCGTGGAGCATCGGCATCGGTGTCGCCTTGGTCATGACGATTATCACCAACATGAACATCACCGGCGCCGTGCCACTGACCTTTTGTGTGCTCTGCATGGCCTTGATGTGGCTGGAAACCGCGTTAGGTGTCTGTGTCGGGTGCCTGATTTATCAATGGCTGGTACGCCGGGGGGTGCTGACGGCGAAGGAGTTCCCCCCGGCCTGCCCTGGAGGCGTCTGCGACCAGACGGTTCTGAGTGCACGCACCAGCAGGATAAACGGGTCGGAGTAGAACGGTACTTACTTAAATATCGATGTCATTGCATGGCCGCATTCTTAGCGGCCGTGCCAATCCCCATACCCATTGCACTCACGCCGTGTATCTCTTCCACGGGAATGGCTTCATCGCTGCTGCTCCTCGCCATGAAGACAGCGGCCTGCACTGGCATGCCTAGTGTAGGCATTGACCTCCAGCGAGGGGCAACCGATCCCGCGTTGGGACATTGCGGTGCTTTTCGCGCACGGCTGGGTTGAGCTTCGCGAGACTCAACATGACCTCATACATCACAATCGTTAGGGTCACTTTATTCACTCTAACCTATCGTGATCGGCCAAGACACGCCGAAATCCCGCATAGCATTAATTAAAGTACGGGAATAGATATATACCCCTGGCACACTCCTTGCTAGTGCAAGGTTCCACCAATCTCAATCACGAAGGTAACGCTATGCGTCCTGTCTTTACCGTCCTTCTCGCCAGCCTGTGTATGCCTGCCAGTGCAGCCACCAATGAACTGGTATTGACCGCACCGCCGCGCGAATCGGCCGCCAAGGCCATGGAGGTGTTTGAGCCTATCGCCCAGCACCTGACGCGCGCGCTCGGACAGCCGGTGGTCTTCAAGTACTCCGACAACTGGCTGAGCTACCAGAGCACGATGCAAAAAGACCGCTATGATATCGTCTTTGACGGACCGCATTTTGTCAGCTGGCGCGTGGCCAAGCTTAATCATGTGCCGGTGGTAAAGCTGCCGGGCCAATTGAGCTACGTGATCGTCGCGCGCAAGGACAATAACCGCATCAATACCCTTACCGATCTGAACGGACGGGCATTCTGCACGCCGGCGCCGCCCAATCTTGGTGCGCTGACCGCGCTTTTCGAGTTTACCAACCCGTCGCGTCAGCCGCTGCTGATAAACTCCAAGGGCTTTCCCCAGGCCTATGAGGCAATGATCAGCGGAAAATGCGCGGCGGCGGTGTTGCAGGCCAAGTTGTTTGAGAAACTCGACAAGGAGAAGCAGCTCGCCAAGGTCTTGTTTCAGAGCAAGGGTCTGCCGAACCAGGCCTTTAGCGCGAGTTCCCGGGTCAGCGAGGAAATGCGCACACGTCTCAGCGCGGCCTTGCTGTCCGATGCCGGCAAAAAGGCTACCCTGAAACTGCGCGAAGAATACAACGGACAGGACTTTGTGCCCGCTTCCACCCTGGAGTATCAGGGGCATGCGGTGCTGCTGAAAGATACCTGGGGTTTCTCACAAGAATAATGCTTACTCCATCCACTCCGTGGATGGATGACAGTCATGCTTAAGCCAGTGCCATTCAGTTCAGGCATTTTTCACATTCCGCGGAACTCCCGTCGATAGTCATTGGGAAATTTCGAATGCTCAACAAGGTGGCGACAACGCTCACCGATGAGTTGGCTGTGTTATGGGAGGCTGGACCGCGGCGCGCCTCATGACGGAGCACCGGTCATCGCCGAAGACGAGACTCCTCTCGACACATGCAGGCCGAAGCCATAAAATCCGCCTGTTGCCGCGGTGGTAGAAGCGGCGCACGCTGGCGGCTCGAGTATGACGCATAACATAACACGCACTACCTGTCCCTACTGCGGCGTCGGCTGCGGCGTATTGGCGCAGGTGGATGCCGCTGGTGGCGTGACGGTCAAGGGCGACCCGCAGCATCCGGCCAACCTGGGGCGGCTGTGCTCCAAGGGCGCGGCGCTGGCGGATACCCTGGATCTCGACGGGCGTCTGTTGTATCCGGAGATACGCGGCGAACGGCGGTCCTGGGCGGAGGCGCTGGACGCGGTGGCCGCGGGGTTCGCGCGGGTGATAAGCGAGCATGGACCGGACGCGGTGGCGTTTTATGTCTCCGGTCAGTTGCTGACGGAGGATTATTACGTCGCCAACAAGTTGATGAAGGGTTACCTCGGCAGCGCCAATATCGACACCAATTCACGCCTGTGCATGGCCTCGGCGGTGGCCGGTTATAAGCGCGCCTTCGGGTCCGACAGTGTGCCGTGCAGTTATGCCGACCTGGAACAGGCGCGCCTCATCGTACTGGTGGGGTCCAACACCGCCTGGTGTCATCCGGTGTTGTTTCAGCGCATGGCCCAGGCGAAGAAAGATAACCCCGACCTGCGCATCGTGGTCATCGACCCGCGGCGCACCGCCACCTGCGACATCGCGGACACGCATCTGGCCCCACGCTCGGGGTCCGATGGCATTTTATTCAACGGCCTGCTGGCCTATCTTGAACGCCACGGCCATGGGCATAGTCAGTTTATCCAGCATTTTACCGAGGGGTTGGACGCGGCCCTGGGGGTGGCGCAGCGCAGCGCGTCTTCCATCGAGCAGGTGGCGCTGCAATGTGGTCTGGAGGAAGAACAGGTGCGCGGCTTTTATGCGCAGTTTGCCCACACCGAGCGCACGGTCACGGTGTTTTCCCAGGGCATCAACCAATCCAGCAGCGGCACTGACAAGGTCAACAGCATCATCAATTGCCATTTGTTCACCGGTCGTATTGGTCGTGTCGGCATGGGGCCGTTCTCCTTCACCGGTCAGCCCAACGCCATGGGTGGACGCGAAGTAGGGGGGCTGGCGAATCAGCTGGCGGCGCACATGGATATTGAAAATGCCGGGCACCGCGCGCTGCTGCAGGCGTTCTGGCAGTCGCCGGCCATGGCGCAGACGCCGGGCCTGAAGGCGGTGGATCTGTTTCAGGCCGTGGGCGCAGGCCGTATCAAGGCGTTGTGGATCATGGGCACCAATCCGGCGGTGAGCCTGCCGGACGTGGACCGCGTGCGTGACGCCCTGGCGCAGTGCGAATTTGTCGTGCTGTCCGACTGCATGCGTGCCATGGACACCGCGTCCTACGCCCACGTGCTGCTGCCCGCCGCCACCTGGGGCGAGAAGGATGGCGCGGTCACCAACTCCGAGCGGCGCATCTCGCGTCAACGCGCGTTTCTCCCGCCGCCGGGAGAGGCGCGTCCCGATTGGTGGATTATCACCCAGGTGGCGCGGCGCATGGGGCATGCACAGGGGTTCCCCTACGAGTCCGCCGCGGACGTGTTTCGCGAACACGCGCGCCTCAGCGGTAGCGGCAATGACGGCGCACGGGATTTCGACATCAGCGCCCTGGCGGAACTGGATGACGCAGCCTACGCCGATCTCATGCCGGTGCAGTGGCCGGTGAACGCGGCGCACCCCTCCGGTACGCCGCGTCTCTTCGCTGATGGACGTTTTTACACGCCCTCGGGTCGTGCGCGCTTCATCCCCACCACGCCGGTGGCGCCGGCCAACGCGGTCGACCAGGAGTATCCGCTGGTGCTCAATACGGGCCGTGTGCGCGATCAATGGCACACCATGACACGTACCGGCAAGGCGGCGCGGCTTTCCGCGCATCAGCCCGAACCCTACCTCGATCTGCATGCGCGCGACGCCGCGCGCGCCGCCATCGCCGATGGCTCCCTGGTGCGTGTCGCCAGCCGCTGGGGTGAAATCATCGTGCGTGCACACGTGAGCGTAGCGCAGCGCGCCGGTGAGGTGTTTGTACCCATGCATTGGAGTGACCAATATGCGAGTAAGGCGCGGGTCGGTGCCGTGGTCAACCCGGTGGTGGACCCGGTATCGGGTGAACCGGAATTCAAGCACACGCCGGTGCGCATCGAGTCGTACCGGCCGTCGTGGTACGGATTTCTGTTGTCGCGCCGGCGCTTATCCATGGCGGGTGCCGCCTATTGGGTCGCGGCCAAGGGGGATAAAGTGTGGCGCTACGAAATCGCCGGTGACCAGCCACCGGACGACTGGGCGGCGCACGCACGCAGCCTGTTGTGCAACAAGGACAACGAGGTCGGCTGGATCGAGTATTTCGACAAGGCCCGTCACCAGTATCGCGGCGCGCGGCTGGTGGGCGATCAGCTGGAAAGTTGTATTTTTATCGGACCGGGGCATGTGCTGCCGCCACGCGACTGGTTGGCGGGCCTGTTCAGCCTGAACGCCCTGGACGGCCCGCAGCGCACCAGCCTGCTTACCGGCGCGCCGGGCAAGGGCCGCCCCGACGCCGGGCGCACCGTCTGCGCCTGTTTCAATGTGGGTGTTAATACCCTCGTGGCGGCCATACGCAAGGACGGCCTGTCGTCACCCGAGGCCATCGGCGCGGCGCTGCAGGCCGGCACCCATTGCGGATCGTGTCTGCCGGAATTGCGGGCGTTGATCGCGCAGGTCAACGACGTCGTTGCCTGATGGGACGAAGGAAGCGGGTGATGGTGGGCGGCGCGGTTATTTTCTGAGCGTGCCAGCCGGCGCCTAAGCAAAAGCGCCGGGCGATACCCGCCCGCTGATCAGGCACAACCAGCGGTGCTGGATGACTGCCCGTGCGGATGACGATAGTGTTCGCGCCACGCCGACGCCAGGGATAAAACACCGCGGGCGGGGTCTGGCCCCACCCGCGCTAGTTTAACTGGCCTACTTTCTGCGCCGACGACGGCGTTTTGGTTTTGCCGCTTTGGCTGCGGCCTTCTCCGCCATTTGCATACCGCTGTGCATGCCCTTTTCCACCAGCGAGAACAGCTTGTGCGCCGCCTTGGAGGTGGCAAGGGATTCGCGCGCGGATTTGAGTGCTGCGTTGGCCGCGCTAAGCTCGGTCAGTACCGCCTTGCGGGCGTTGCGTGCGACGGCCTTAACCTCGCTCGATCTGGCCTTCTTTACGCGCGCCAGGCTTGAGGCCGAGCGTTTTTTGAATCCCGCGCTTTTTCTAGCGGCGGCCGCTGCCACTTTTTCCGTGGTGGCGACGGCTTTATTGACTGCTTTGCTCCAGTCGGCGAAGGTCTTGGCCGCTGTTTTTTCCGCTGCGGTGATAGCCTTGATGACGGAAGCGCCACGCGCTGCGGCTGAGGGTTTCTTTTTCGTTGCCATAGGGTCAGCTCCTTAAGAGTGAGTGAGGAGGCAAGACTATAACACACTCTTGCTCGTGCATACCTTGCCATGCAGGCGGAAAAGAATGTGTACACGCGGTAGCGGCTACGTCGCTCTGCATGGACGTCGCGCAAACGCGGGCATAGGTAAATTATAGGGTTGTCAGGCCCGCCGCTGGCAATGCAAAGTGCGTGCAATACGAGATTTCCGCAGCATCGGGTCCTGTTGGCGACCTATGCTTTTTGCGTGCCGAGGGCTGCATGCATGAATAAAACGCATTACACGCATGTAAAGGTGATGCCGATTCGTTAGCCATCTCTAATAGAGTATCTACTAGAGTCCCCAATCGACTCTCGATGGAGTCATCCACCGCTTTGGCGGCGGTTAAACAACCCGATGATGTCAGGGTGTTCTTCGCTGGGGCAAGGCATGGCAGCGCTGCGATCAGGCAAATTTCTGCGGTGAAATATCTGCGCAGTATTTGATTGGGGTGTGCCTGGCGGGTGGGGCGTATTGCCCCTGGCTTGTCTTTTCTCCCATCAGCCGACATGCTTCACCCCCAGGCAACAGGGGAGCCACAGGCATGTTCAGGTACCATCGGGAACGACACTACATGCAACACGTCGGCTGGTTGCGCGCCGCCGTGTTGGGGGCGAACGACGGCATCGTATCGACCGCAAGTCTACTGGTCGGGGTGGCGGCGTCGAACGCGAGCCATAACGCGGTCTTGGTGGCCGGGGTCGCCGGTCTGGTCGCCGGCGCCATGTCCATGGCGGCGGGTGAATACGTGTCGGTCAGGTCTCAATCCGTCCCGGACCGGGCCGATCTGGAGCGCGAGCGTAAAGAGCTGGTGGCGGACGAAGACTTTGAGCGGGAAGAACTGGCGTCGATCTATGTCGGCCGCGGGCTCGACCCCGCGTTGGCAAGGCAGGTTGCCACGCAACTTATGGCCAAGGACGCGCTGGCGGCCCATGCGCGCGACGAACTCGGCATTTCCACCACCCTCATCGCCCGTCCAATTCAGGCAGGGCTGACTTCTGCGACGACCTTTGCGCTGGGCGCTGCCTTACCGTTGTTGACCGCCGTGCTGACACCGCATAACCGCCTGATCGTGGTTATTTCCGCTACGTCCCTGATTTTTCTGGCACTGCTGGGCACCTTGGCTTCCTACACCGGCGGTGCGCGGGTGCTGTTGGGTGCCGCGCGCGTCACGTTTTGGGGCGCGCTGGCCATGGCGTTGACCGCCGGCGTGGGGGCGCTATTCGGGACGGTTGTGTGATAAATTGCCGTTGTTTTTCATCGGGAGAGAAGGTATGAATGCAGTCAAGATCGCCGGCGTCCTGTTGCTCGCGGCCGGCACCCTGGGTCTGGTATATGGCGGTTTCAGCTACACCAAGGCCACCCACGAGGCCAAGCTGGGTCCGATAGAGTTCTCCCTCGAAGAGAAGGAAATGGTGAACGTACCGGTCTGGGTGGGCGTGGGCGCGATCGTAGTAGGCGGGGTGTTGTTGCTGGTGGCGGGCAACAAGCGCTAGATGGTGTATCGGCGCCACAGAGTTGCCCCAGGCGCGCTACGCCTGCGTGACCTTGGATTTTACAGTAAGGGGTTAGTCTGGTATGACATCCACGGCGTCCGCCGGGTTGGCTGTGCGGCATTCCCTGTGGGTATTCTGATAGATGCACGACACGCACGATATTAAACCCGGTCAGTCCATCGAACTGCTGAAGGCGCTGCATATCCTCACGCGCGACGGCAAGATGAACCAGGACAGCCGGCGCAAACTCAAGCAGGTCTACCACCTCTACCAATTTATCGAGCCGCTGCTGACGGAAATGCAGCAGGCGTATGCGGAGATCAATCTGGTGGATCACGGGGCGGGCAAGTCCTATCTGGGATTCATCCTCTACGACTTGTTTTTCAAGGCGCTGAACAATGCCTCGCATATCTACGGCATCGAACGGCGCGACGAGTTGGTGCAAAAATCCCGCGATCTGGCGGCGCACCTGGGTTTTGCCGGCATGTCCTTCCTCAACCTGTCCGTGGCGGAATCCATCGACTCCGAGCGCCTGCCGGCGCGGGTGGACGTGGTGACCGCGCTGCATGCGTGTGATACCGCCACCGACGACGCCATCCATTTTGCCTTGAAAAAACAGGCCCGCTTCGTGGTGCTGGTGCCCTGTTGCCAGGCGGAAGTGGCGGCGGTGCTGAAAAAGAACAAATCCATCGCCTTGAGCAGAAATGCCCTGGGCGAGCTCTGGCGCCACCCACTGCATACCCGTGAATTCGGCAGCCAGGTGACCAACGTGCTGCGCTGTCTGCAACTGGAGGCGCACGGCTACCAGGTGAGCGTCACCGAGCTGGTGGGGTGGGAGCATTCCATGAAGAACGAGCTGATCATCGCCAGCTACAAAAACACGCCACGCAAACGTCCGGCGGAACGTTTGCACGAAGTACTGGAACTCCTGGGATTGGAGGAAATGCGCCAGCGGTTTTTTGTTTAGCAGCAACAGAGTTGTATTTTGAGTCAGGGGAATCTGAACAGCCCTGACCGCTGTTGTCGTGTTCGACCTGCCGCCGCGAGTTCGTATGGTGCAATGCACGCGGCCTTCACCGTCACCAGGCGCGCGCCGTCACCAGGCGCGCGCCCACGCGACAACGTGTGTATAGTTATAGCCAGATAGAATGAGACAACCGACGAGGACGGCCTTCCAGTGATTAAAGCGATAAAAGTTTTACTGTTTCTCATCCTTTTAGCAATCATCGCCGCGATGGGCTTTGTCTACTCCGGTGTCTACGATATCGCTGCCGATACTCCGCATCACGCGGTCACGCACTGGCTGCTGCACACGACCATGGATCGATCGGTGGCGCGGCGTGCGGCGGAGATCAGTGTGCCGGGCAACCTGGGTGATACGACGGTGATCCGTAGCGGCGCCGGGCTCTATGCAGAGATGTGCATCGACTGCCATCTGGCGCCCGGACTGGCGAGCACCGAGTTGCGCGAGGGCCTCAACCCGCAACCCCCCGAACTGGCCTATGAGGTGGCGGATATGTCGCCCGCGGAGCTCTTCTGGATCACCAAGCATGGGGTAAAAATGAGCGCCATGCCCGCCTGGGGCAAGAGCCATACGGACACCGATATCTGGGCCATGGTGGCCTTCATGCAAAAACTGCCGCGCATGTCGCCGACGCAATACAAAGAGCTGACGGCCACGCCCGCGGGCCAGCCGGCGGCGCAAGGGCATGGCGAGCACCGGCACGGCACAGACGGCAAGAAAGCGGAATGATTGCAGCCCAGCATGTGCAGTTTACTGACGCCGGACTAGCAGCGTCTTAACTATCCTCGAACGGACCCGGCCCTGCGGCGTATTTTTTCAACACGAAACAATAGCGCGCCGCAGGCAGCCAGGGTCCGCCTTACCTAAGCGTAACGATGACCATAAACGTGAATATAACGACCCTACTTGCTGACGCGTACCATTTCTTCATCGGTAATCTTCGCCAGATGGCAGGACTTTTTCTGCCGATCCTGCTGATCGTTACGGCGCTGGAACATGGGCTGATGGCGACCGCGGACACCGCATCCCTAATCTGGGCAGTGCTGGTTGGTTTGCTTGTGTACCCTTTATATACCGGCGCTTTGATCCTGCTGCTGGCCAAGCGCACGCAGCACGAAAGCCCCACCAATGGTCAATTGTTGCGCGCGGCGTTCACCTTGTGGTGGCCACTGCTGATCTTGACGTTTATTGTCGGCGTTGCGGTGATCTTCGGATTTATGCTCTTGATCATTCCCGGAATATGGATCGCCGTGCGTCTGTCTTTTGCAGAAATATATCTGCTGGTCGAAGGTCTGACGCCCCTGGCTGCGATACGCAAAAGCCATGACACGACTAGAGAATTGTTCTGGGTGATTCTGCTGGCCGTCGTCATCGTCTATGTGCCGCTCATCGCGTTCAGCTTTTTGCTCGAATGGATGGTGGATACCTATGGCGGCGGCAGCGCAGTGGGGATCATCAGTGATACGGTGGTCGCTTTTCTCGGCTTGTTTGTGAATGTGGTGATCTTCAGGATTTACCTGTTACACGGCCAGAACTCTCCGCAAGGCTGACGCCTTTCTCTCGCAAGAAAACGTGTACAACGGGAATGGCGTTCGACTGCCTAGGGGGCCTCTGAACAAGTCCCCCCTCCCCCGTGCACTTCGGGGGAGGGGGGACATAGCCTGATCGTTTTTGCCACTTGTTCGTAGGTTCCCGAGGGTATACGGCTAGGCCCGTGTCCCGTCTTGTACGCATAGCTGGCCGAGTGCAAGCGCTACGACTACCGCGTGCACTCGGCCGGTGACAGCGACGCTTAGGGAAATGCCGGGATGGTCGGTTCAGTGCCTTTGCAATCGGCGGTCGGGTAGTGTTTCAACACCAGCTGCTCGATCTCGTCCACTTGATGTCGCGGTACGTCGATCATGGTCAGCAACTCACCGCGCTCGATGGCCGTCTGGAACTGGCGTATGCAGCGGTTACTGAGGCTGCTCCCGACCATGCTCGACATCCAGGCGCCGACCAGGGCGCCGGCCAGGGCGATGGCCAGCACCGTGCCGCCCCCCAGGTCCATGCCGGTCGGCAACATCACCGTCAGGATACCGGCCAGGATGCCGCCCAGGCCGCCGATGGCCAGGCCCTGCTCGAGCCCGGGAACAAAATCAGTCTTCTGCAGAAAACTGGCCTCCGGCAAATCGCCCAGGGGGGTGCCGGGTCGCGCCAGCACATGGATGCGGCGCGCCTCGACCCTGGCCAGCAGCAGGCCCTCGACAATTATTTTTGCCGTCTTCACATTCGGCACCAGATAATAAATTCGCTTCATGATCTTTCCTCCTAGACTAAACAGTGACAGCGCTAACCGCGTGACACGCGGTTCCTGTGAGAAGATAAAGAATACGGCGACACTCTGCGCTCGTGCAGGGCGGGGCTTCAGGGGAAGGGGTGGTTATCGATCGCCGAAGCCCCGGCGGCCGATGGCCACAATTATAGACACTGCAGCCTAGGCTTCGTTGCCACCCGTTGTGTTGATCCGTGTCAATGGCGCCGCGCGGGGAGTTGGGCCTTATGTCACACAGAGTACGTGCCAACCTCTGACGCCTTGTGTCACGTGGAGTGCGGCGGCAAGCCGCCGTATATAAAGCGGGAGCGAGCTCC
>JANNJF010000185.1:0-3417 GCA_031405715.1 Gammaproteobacteria bacterium
CAAGTCCCGGCTGCAACGACTGCAGTACGCCATGAAGGGAACTGCCTGATATGGAGATCCGCCCCGCCGAGCATCGGCCAGGGCGAGGAGCTGGAACCGGCGCGCGCCAAGGCGCAGAAAATGGGTGTGAAAGAGATCCACATCGACGACCTCAAGGAAGAGTTCGTGCGCGATTTCGTCTTCCCCATGTTCCGCGCCAACACCCTTTACGAAGGCGAATACCTGCTGGGCACGTCCATCGCGCGTCCGCTCATCGCCAAGCGCATGATCGACATCGTCAACCAGACCGGCGCCGATGCCGTGGCCCACGGCGCCACCGGCAAGGGCAACGACCAGGTGCGCTTCGAGCTGGGCGCCTATGCGCTGAAACCCGATGTGCACGTGATCGCACCGTGGCGCGAGTGGGCCCTGACGTCGCGCGAAAAACTCCTGGCCTACGCGGAGAAACACGGCATCCCGGTGGAAATGAAGCGCGGCAAGAAGTCGCCGTATTCCATGGACGCCAACCTGCTGCACATCTCCTACGAAGGCGATATCCTCGAGGACCCCTGGGCCGAGCCGGAGGAGGACATGTGGCGCTGGACGGTGGCGCCGGAAAAGGCCCCGGACACGGCGACCTATCTCGAACTCACGTATGAGAAGGGCGACATCACCGCCATCGACGGCCAGCCCATGAGCCCGGCTTTGGTCCTGGCCACGCTGAATAAGATCGGCGGCGCCAACGGCATCGGCCGCGCCGATATCGTCGAGAACCGCTACGTCGGCATGAAGTCGCGCGGCGCCTACGAGACCCCGGGTGGCACCATCATGCTGAAAGGTCATCGCGCCATCGAGTCCATCACCCTCGACCGCGAGGTGGCGCACCTCAAAGATGAACTCATGCCGCGCTACGCCAGCATGATCTACAACGGCTACTGGTGGAGCCCGGAACGACGTATGTTGCAGACCATGATCGACGCGTCCCAGGCCACGGTCAACGGGGTGGTGCGGCTCAAGCTTTATAAGGGCAATGTGGTCGTGGTGGGCCGAAAGTCTGACACCGACAGCCTGTTCGACACCCGCATCGCCACCTTCGAGGATGATGCCGGCGCCTACAATCAGAAAGACGCCGAAGGTTTTATCAAGCTTAACGCCTTGCGCATGCGCATCGCCGCCGCGAAAAAGAAATAGCCCGGGCTGGGGTCGCCAAGGCCCCGACCGCTGCGGCGCACCGGGCAACCGCCCAGGACTCGTCTATACTTCACCCAATAAATAAATACTTATCGGTGAAACCGGTTGCCGCCGCCGGTGTATCATCGTAGGGTTGGGGTCAGCCGTGTTCGACTATTTGCAATGCCCCATAAATTAGGGGCACGTTACCGTCATGCCGGCATGGCGGGAGTACTGAGTGTATGACGACAACGGACGTTTCTCCTCGTATAAATCCGCAGCAACTGCTGGATGAGCAGGTCAAGCTGCTGTATGCCGCTTTGCCTATGGGCATGTTGGCCGGCCAGGTCAATGCCGCGATCCTTCTATTTATCCAGTGGGGTGTGATCGAGCAGCGCATATTGATCGCCTGGTTCGTCATCCTCACCCTGATTACCCTCGTGCGTTACGGTCTGGTTTACGCCTACCGCCGGGCGTGCCCCTCCCCGGACGATGCAGCCTATTGGGCCAGGTTATTTACCCTGGGCACGACCGTTTCCGGTGCGGTGTGGGGATCGGCCGGGGTTTTTCTGTTTCCGGCGGAGCTGGCGCACCAGATTTTTGTTATCTTTATCCTCGCTGGTATGACCGCCGGGGCGGTGGTGAGTTTTTCCGCCCGGTGGGAAGTCGGCCTGCTGTTCATCGTACTTACCCTTGTGCCGCTGTCGGCGCGCCTGTTCATCGAGGGTCAGGGTATGCACATGGCTATGGGCGGTATGTCGCTGCTGTTCATGACGCTCATGGTGCTGACCACGCGCCGCATGTACCAGACCACCCTGACCTCCCTCCGGCTGCGCTTCGAGAACAGTGATCTGGTCGATGTGCTGGTGCGCAGCAAGGTGGCGACCGAGGTGCTCAATCTGGAACTCAAGCGCGAGATCAACGAGCGCGCGCGCGTCGAGGAGGGGTTGCGCGACAGCGAGGCGCGTATGCGCACCCTGATCGAAAGCGTGCCCGACGGCATTGTCACCATCAGCGACCAGGGGCTGCTCGAATCGATGAATCCCGCGGCCGAGCGCATTTTCGGCTACCAGGCCGAGGAGCTTATCGGCCGGCACTTCAACCGCCTCATGCCGGAAACTGAGCGTGCCGAATACGACGACTATGTCCGGGCGCACCTGGGGCAGGGCGACGGCAAGGCGATCGGTTTTGGCTTGGAGATCACCGGTCAGCGCAAGAACGGCAGCGCGTTTCCCATGGAGCTGGGCATCAGTCACATGTGGTTGGAGCGCCGGCATTTATTCATCGGCATCGTGCGAGACATCAGCGAGCGGCGCGAAGTCGACCGCATGAAGAATCAGTTTCTCTCGACGGTGAACCATGAGCTGCGTACACCGCTCACCTCGGTGCTGGGTTCGCTCGGATTGCTGTCCGAGGGTATCGCCGGGGAGCTGTCGGAGCGTGGCCAAACATTGCTCGATATTGCGCGCAACAACGTGGAGCGTCTGGTGCGCCTGATCGGCAATATTCTGGACATGGACGACATCCAGTCCGGCAGGATGCGGCTCGATTTCCGCCCGGTGGGTCTGGGTCGTCTGGTGGAGCGCGCGGTGGAGGATCACCGCGCCATGGCGTCCGCCGCCGGCGTGCGTGTCGAATTGCGCAATACCGTGCCGCGCGGGTTGGTGTATGCCGACGGCGAGCGCCTGCTGCAGACTCTGAATCATTTATTATCCAATGCACTCAAGTTCTCGCCGCGTGGCGGCACGCTGGCCGTGGACCTGGAATCGGTCGATGGTTCCTTGCGTGTCAGCGTGACGGATCAGGGTCCGGGCATCCCGGAGCAGTTTCACGCGCACATTTTCCAGCCGTTCTCCCACGCGGCGACGGGCGATGCCGATGTACGCAGCGGCGCCGGACTGGGGCTGAGCATCGCCCGGGCGATCATCGAGCAGCACGCGGGGGTTATCGGGTATGAACCTGGGCGCGAGACCGGCGCGCGCTTTTACTTTGAATTGCCGGAGCTGCATAATAGCGCCCTCGAATCCACCACCAACGCCCCGGAGTAATGCGGCAATGAGCTACAAGAATGTGGAAGTAAAGAAGAAGGCCAACGTCTACCACGGTGGCAAGGTCACCAGTCGCACGGTGATCACGCCGCAGGGCGAGATGAAGACCCTCGGCGTCATGTTGCCGGGCACCTACCGTTTCAGCACCCAGGCGCCGGAAGTCATGGAACTCACCCAGGGTCATTGCCGCGTAAAACTCGCCGACCAGCAGCAGTGGGCC
>JANNJF010000186.1:0-3583 GCA_031405715.1 Gammaproteobacteria bacterium
AACAAAGGGTATTTCCGCCAACAGCGGTATATCCATCATCTCCTGCAACGCCGACGGATACTCCGCCAGCAGCGGATCCGGGTCGATGTGATTGGCGATCCAGCCGCGCACCTCTACACCGGCGCGCGCCATGGACTCCAGGGTGAGCAGCGCATGATTCATGGCGCCTAGACGTATGCCCACCACCAGGATCACCGGCAGGCGCAGTGTCTGCACCACATCGGCCATGCTGGTGTGTGGTCCCAGGGGCACGCGCCAGCCACCGACCCCCTCCACCACCACGTCATCGACGAGAGCGGCGAGGCGCTGATAGTGGGCACAGATCACATCGATGTCGATATGCACACCCAACCCGCGCGCCGCCAGATGCGGTGCCGTCGCGGCGGCGAAGGCATAAGGATTGATGTCTTGATAGTCCAAGGGCACACTGCTGCACACACGCAAGGCCTCGGCATCGGCATTGCGCAGCCCACTCGCGCTGACGTGACAACCGCTGGCCACCGGCTTCATGCCGGCCACGGTGCGGCCGCTGCGCGCCAGGGCCTGCAACAGTCCGCAGGCGACGTGGGTCTTGCCGACACCGGTGTCGGTGCCGGCCACAAACCATGCACGCTTCATAGGTAGAGTGACCATAGCTAGGGAACCTCTGAACAAGTCCCCTCTCCCCCGCGCACTTCGGGGGAGAGGGTTAGGGTGAGGGGGATAATCAACGGTTTTTCCCTCACCCTGTCCCTCGACCTGCGGGTTGTGCCTCCCCGAAGGGGGCAAAGGGAGAGGGAACGTAGCCTGATCGTTTTTTTCACTTGTTCAGAGGTGCCTTAGTTAGAAATGACCTTGTCTGCGCCCGATGCGCTCGATGGGTATGCGCACCGTTCCGTCCGCGCGCGGCGCGGCGCGGTTGCTGTCCGCCAGGGGCGCCCAGGCATGGCCGTAAACCACTTCGTAGGTCGCCGGAATCCGGCCGGACGTTAGGCGATCGGATTCATAGGCGGCGACAAAGCGCGCATAGCGCTGCTTGCCCAGGAGACCGACGCTGCGACCGCGCGCCACGTTGTGCGCACCGATGGCCTTCAGGTCGCGCATCACCGCCAGCACGTCCGCATACGTCAGGGTGATGTGCTCCATGTCCATCACCGGTTCGGCAAACTGTGTGCGCATCAGTGTATCCCCCAGGTCGTGCATGTCGATGAAACCGTGCACGTGGGGCATGTCGTCCACAACGGCCCAGGCGTTGCGCAGTTCGCGCAGGGTATCCGGACCAAAACTGGTGAACATCAACAACCCACCGGGGCGCAATACCCGCCGGAATTCCGCAAACACCGCCTGTGGATCGCACCACTGCACGGCGAGGTTGGAAAACACCATGTCCACCGAGGCGCTCGCCAGAGGCAGGGATTCCGCGTCGCCGCAGACATAACGGTCGCGCCGTCGCCAACGGCTGATGACGTTACGCGGGCCGTTGGCGCCTTGTGCGCGCGCCGTCATGGCCGCGGCGATATCGAGACCCACGATCTGGGCACGCGGATAGCGCTGGGCCAATGCCCGGGTGCAGTAACCGGTGCCGCAACCGGCATCCAGAATACGCGGAGGTACGAGCTTGATCAGCGCCAGCCGCGCCAGCAGGCGGTCGGCGATTTCACGCTGCAGCACGGCGGCGGCGTCGTAACTGCCGGCGGCCCGTTGAAACGCGCCACGCATTTGTTTCTTGTCGACGAGCATGAAGTCGCTGTCCGTCATAAAAAATCCTGCAACAGCCTATGAAATTGATCAGGGTGGGATAAAAACGGGGCATGCCCGGCGTGCTCGATGCAGACCCGTTGCGCGTCGCGCAGATGTGCCTGCAGATACAGCGAGGCGGGCAGCGACGCCAGGCGGTCGTGCGCACCATGGATGACCAACGCGGGACAGGTGATCTGCGGCAACCGCGACCGCAGGTCCGTGTCGCGCAATATCGCCAGGCCGCCGATGAGCGCCGCGGCATCCGGCTCGCCATGGCGGAACATCTCGTGGCGCAGGATCTTGAGCTGGGCGCGTCCGGCGGCGTCCATGCCCACCTGCAGACTCAGAAAGCGCTGCAGGGTGGCACGATAATCCAAGGTAAGTTCCTCGGCAAACTGTGTCAGCAGCTCCGGGTGCATGGCCGCGGGCCAATCCGGCGCCTGCACAAACCGGGGCGTGCTGCTCACCAGCACCAGTCGCGCCGCCGGGGACGGCGACTGCAGGGCCACGGTCATGGCCACCAAGCCCCCGAGGGACCAGCCCACCCAGGTGGCCGGTGCCGGCAGGCGTTGCGCGACCGCCTCCGCCAGCTGCTGCAAATTCTCCGCGGCGGGCAGACCGCGGCTGCGGCCATGTCCCGGCAGATCCACTACGCTGACCCGATGGCGCTGCGCCAGACGTGCGGGCAGATCGCCCCAGATGCCGCCGTGCAGGCCCCAACCGTGCACCAGCACCACCTCCGACCCCTGGCCCTGCTGCTCGATATATATAGTCATGCCTGCACCAACGCCCGGGGCAGTTGCGCCAGGGCGTCCAACAAGCGCTCCACCTGTTGGGCCGTATGGCCGGCGGACAGGGTGATGCGCAGGCGCGCGCTACCTCGCGGCACCGTCGGCGGGCGGATGGCGGAGACCAGTATGCCACGGGCGCGCAGCGCCTCGCTCGCCGCCAGGGCCAAGCCAGTCTCACCCAGGATCACCGGCTGGATCGCCGTTTCCGACGCGGGCAGGGTGAGCCCCAGCTGCCGTGCACCGTCACGGAACTGGCGGATGCGCGCGTGCAATAACTCGCGCCGGCCGTCATCGGCGCGCAGCACGCGCAAACTGGCGCGCGTCGCCTCCGCCACCGCGGGCGGCAGCGCAGTGGTGTAGATATAGGTACGGGCGTGCTGAATCAGGGTTTCGATCAGGTCTTCGCTGCCCGAGACAAACGCACCGAAGGTCCCCAAGGCCTTGCCCAAGGTCCCCATGAGGATGGCGGGGGACGCCACGGGCAGACCGAAATGCTCGAAGGTCCCGCGGCCGTGTTGCCCCAACACCCCCAGGCCATGGGCGTCGTCCAGCAACAGCCACGCACCCTGGGTGCGCGCCGCGTGCAACAGCGCCGGCAGCGGCGCGACATCGCCGTCCATGCTGAACACCCCATCGGAGAGGATCAGTTTTTCCGATCGTGCCGCATCGAGCAGGGTCGTCAAGCGGCCGACGTCCCCGTGGGCATAACGCCGCACCCGCGCGCCGCTGAGACGCGCCGCATCGATGAGGGAGGCATGATTGAGTTTGTCTTCGAAGACACTCCCATGGCGAGGCATGAGGGCGGCGGTCACGCCGAGATTGGCCATGTAGCCGGTGGAAAACAGCAGGGCCCGGGGCGTGCCGACAAAATCCGCCAACTCCTCTTCCAGGGCGTGGTGCGCCGGGCGGTGGCCGGTGATCAGGTGCGAGGCCCCGGCGCCCACGCCATCGCGCTTCGCGGCGGCGATGAAGGCGGCGACCACCTCAGGGTGGTGCGCCAGATCCAGGTAGTCGCTTCCCCGAACGTGGCGACTACCATGTCCTCAAACTCGGACTGGTGGGACTTCTGGATG
>JANNJF010000187.1:0-3787 GCA_031405715.1 Gammaproteobacteria bacterium
GGTGGCCAGTTAGAGCCACAATATAACGACCAGTAGAGGGGTGGGGCCTAGGCCGGGGATAAAACCCCGGCTTTTTTATTTTTGGTATTGAGTTGGGGCTATCTGGCGGTCTTTGGGGTGCGGTGGCTCGC
Source organism: Gammaproteobacteria bacterium (assembly GCA_031405715.1). Classification (GTDB taxonomy): domain Bacteria; phylum Pseudomonadota; class Gammaproteobacteria; order Acidiferrobacterales; family UBA6901; genus JANNJF01. The sequence continues at coordinate 132 of JANNJF010000187.1, forward strand.
CGCCGCTTGCTGAGCGGGAGCTTGCTCCCGCACGCAATCGTTGCACGCCCGTGCCGGAGCATTACGTCGCTAGCTGTTCGTCAGTTTCAATCCGATTGCGGCCTAAACGTTTGGCCAGATAAAGGGACTGATCGGCCCGGTTGATCAGCACCGTCGCGGATTCACCGGTGCGCAGACAGGCGATGCCGGCGGAGAAGGTTGGCAGATCTATGCAAGTACCGCCGACATCCAGCGGTTCACGTTGGATACGACGACCCAACTTAACCATCGCATTGCGCGCGTCATCCAATGAAGTCTCAGGCAGCAGCAGCGCGAACTCCTCGCCGCCGTAGCGGGCCAGCAGGTCATGTTGGCGCAGCTCCCGCACCATGCTCTGGGCGTAACTGCGCAGTATCATGTCGCCGACGTAGTGGCCGTAACGATCGTTGACGCCTTTGAAGTTGTCGATGTCCAGCAGCACCATGGCCAAGGGTTGACCGGTGCGCTGGCTGCGGCTGAGCTCCTGGTCCAGGCGCTGCACAAAGGCGCGCCGGTTGGGCAGGTCGGTGAGTTCATCCGTGAGGCTCAGGGCCTCCGTATCGCGCAACGCTGTGGTCAGCTCGCCCCGCTCGGTTCGCAGAGACCTCACCTCCGCCTGCAGCGTACGAAAATCCAGAGCGATCATGCGCTGATGTCGTATTGTTTCCCGCAGCAAGGTGAGAAGTTCCCTGCTGACCTGTTCCTGCGGCGCGCGTCGTTCGCCTTCCAGCATGGCAATGGCAATGGCCTGCAGGTCGATGCAGCGCTCCAACCGTACCGCCGCATCGGCGAGGTCACTGGATGGTTGGGGGGGCGACGATTCAGCCACCGCTGACGCCGTAGCCGTATTGGGCCGTGTAGGCGCAAACAAAACGAATTCCTCCGGCTGCCGGTGCACATCATTGTGCGCCTGCCGGTCTATCCTTAACTCGGACAAGGAACCTCCTAGGGGAAAAGCTGATTATTATTTCTTCCCAAGAACCCTACACGGCGTTTCGTCCTTTGTATAATTATCGAAAGCTTATATGTCTACTCCTTGAGCAAGCGGACAGGCATGACAGAAACAAAAACAATGGCCCGAGTGCGCAAAGTATTTTTTAGCTCAACAAGTTGCGGTAAGTGTGTGATGTTACGTGTAAGCTGCATACGCTTAAGGATAAATGCGTCGGATGCTTCATGCGCTTCACCTTCGGTCAAGCCGCTTTCCCTACTCGCATCGAGACGTGTCGTCCGACGGCGGCTAGCATATTGACGAGTCGGTCGATGGTGACGCGTTCCAGGCGCCCGCGCAGGATATCGTTAATTCTCGGCTGGGTTGTGCCCATGGCGGCGGCGGCCTGAGCCTGAGTCAACAGGTGTTTTTTGATGTACTGCTTGATTTCGATGGCGAGCTGCGCGCGCAGCTGCAGATTTTCGGCATCCTTAAACCCCAAGTCCGCGAAGACATTACCGCTCGATTTTGTGATCTTGCTCATCGTTTAAGCCTCGCTATGTCTTTGAGCCGTTGACGCATCAGCTCGATGTCCTGTTTCGATGTTTTCTGCGTTTTCTTTTGAAACGCATGCAACACATAGACTGCTTCCGGAAATTTCGCCACGTAGATCACGCGAAACGTGCCTTCCGCGTGAATGCGGATTTCCTTCACCCCGGCCCCAACACTCGGCATTGGTTTCCAGTTATCCGGGTCATAACCCAACTGAACCTGGAGCAGCTGCACGCCGGTCTCATGACGAGCCGCCTGGGGAAATTGTCGGACGTCGTCCCGACTGGTGCCGACCCACTTTATTGTTTTCATCGGAAATAAGTATATCAAATGTAGTATATTTCTGACAAGCCGCTGTGCGACACTCTGAACGTGTTTGGGCGGCAGAATTACTGTAGGGTAAAGAGCACAGCAGACCCGTAGCATGGCATTTCGGGGGTACAATATTCGAACTATCAGTTCTCGGTTCGATACACTTATAAATGTGCGGTGTTAGGGCAAAAGCCGTGAAATATTCAGAGGAAGTTCTTTAGCTTAAGGTAGGCTGCCGAGATTGTGCAACAAGTTGCACAACCGTTTGCACTAGGGTACTGTTAGTCCTTAAGGTGGGAAACCTTCCCTGTAGGCTAACTGAGCTACATTAAAGAAAAGCCGGTCAGTTTACGCTGACCGGCTTTTTTTATGTGGCAGAGGGGGGTTGGAATCGAACCAACTTCTTAGATGTTCACGTGCCTACAGATAGGGTGGGAAACCTTCCCTGTAGGCCATCTGACTCGGCCAGTGAGCGACACCCCTCTATGAACCATCTTGCGCGCATTCACTTGGGGCGTCAACAGCAGTGCACAATATTTAAGCAGTGTGTTCACTCACGTAGGAAAGTGTGTTGGGATTGAAGAACCTGAGCTCACGAAACATCTTCACCACAACCCCTTCGCGCGTCACTTCGACCCGTTGTTCCGTTGCCGGCCACAGCCGTGTCAGAAAATTCGAAAGCCTGCGAGGGGTCGGACTGAACCTCCCTAACCCGCCAATCCAAAACGACAAACATCCATAACACATCCCATAATTGGCCCCTAATCCGCTATTTTTTCCCCAGAAAACGCTGTCCCCGCGGTTGGATTGAGTGTTCTGCCGGTGGTTAGTCCACAGCCAGCGCGGCAAAGACTTTACCCGCTGCCGCCACGGTGGCCTGGATATCCGCCTCCTTATGGGCGGCAGACAAAAACCCAGCCTCAAACGCCGATGGCGCCAGATAGACGCCTTGCGCCAGCATGCCATGGAAGAATTTGCGGAACCGTTGCACGTCGCAGGCCATCACCTCCGTAAACCGGCTGATGCGGGTTTCCGAAGTAAAGAACAGCCCGAACATGCCCCCCACGGACTGGGTCGCCAAAGGGATGCCGGCTTGTTTCGCCGCATCCCGCAGGCCGTCCACCAGGGCGGTGGTTTTGGCAGCCAATGCGGCGTGGAAGCCCGGTTGAGCGACGGCGTCGAGCATGGCCAGGCCGGCGGCCATGGCTAGGGGATTGCCCGACAGGGTGCCTGCCTGATACACGGGGCCATCCGGGGCGATGTGGTCCATGATGTCGGCGCGTCCGCCGAAGGCCGCTACCGGCAGGCCGCCGCCGATGACCTTGCCCAGGGTGGTGAGGTCGGGTTTTATACCGTAGTGCGCCTGGGCGCCCCCCAGGGCCACGCGGAAGCCGGTCATGACCTCATCGAAGATCAGCACCGCACCATGTTGGGTGCAGACCTCCCGTAGACCTTCGAGGAAACCCGGCACCGGCGGCACGCAGTTCATGTTGCCCGCCACCGGCTCGACGATGATGCAGGCGATCTCCTTGCCGAGTTTCGCAAAGACCGCGCGCACCTGGTCGATATTATTAAACTCCAGGGTCAGGGTGAGTTCCGCGAGGGCCGCCGGCACGCCGGGGGACGTGGGCACGCCCAGGGTGAGGGCGCCGGAGCCGGCCTTCACCAATAGTGAGTCGGAGTGACCGTGATAACAGCCCTCGAATTTCACGATCTTGTCGCGCCCGGTAAACCCCCGCGCCAGACGGATGGCGCTCATGGTGGCCTCGGTGCCGGAGCTGACCATGCGGATTTTTTCTATGGAGGGCATCAACGCGCACACCCGCTCCGCCATGTCGATCTC
>JANNJF010000188.1:0-4046 GCA_031405715.1 Gammaproteobacteria bacterium
GGCGGCTGGGGCTTCGAGGGTTTCAAGGGCGGGATCAAGGCCGAGCGCGCCGTTGGCAACAGCGCGGTGGCGGCTTGCTTCACTTGCCACGAAAGCGAAAAACCCAACGACTACGTTTTCAGCCGGGACCGTGACTGAGTGACCGGCGTGACCCGATGTCATGCGCCCCGCGAGGACTTGTGGCACTCCCCGTCGCCTGCCTGAACCACTGCCCATCGGTGCAAACTAACCCCGGGCTTGGCCCGGGTTCTGGTGAAAACTGCTGAAGAACGGGGTGACGCCTAGGGTGGGTTACGGCGCAAAACCCGCGCCTAATCCAGCCTACCAAACCCGACGCGGCGGCGGATAAGTGCTTTAGGCAAGCACCTTGGCTCTCCGACCCGCGTTTTCCTTACTTCTTCTTGGTCGTGGTACTGCTCTTCTTGGTCGCCGTGCTCTTCTTCTTGCTGATCTGGGCCTTCAGCAGATCGCGCTCGCTCTTGCACTTGGCAGATTCTTCGTGCGCCAGCTTGATGGACTGTTCCATGCTCTCCATGGCGGTCGTTTTCTCGGCCAACTGACTATTGGCAGTGGCGACCTGCTGCTCGAGACTGGCGGCCTTTTGCTCAAGACTGGTGACCTTCAACTTCAGTTCTTCCCGCTCCTTCGCACCACAACCGGCGAGTCCCGTGGCCAGTACTACAGCAATCAGCATCACAGCAATCCGACGACCCATACTGCCTCCTCTCGTTGATTCATTATATGTGGACCGGAATGATTCCGGCGGGAATCATACCGCGAGCGGGTACGATTTCAAAATGAAAAATCTAAGGTGCAGTGCCCTGCCTAAGAGCCATTATCAAGGTGCAGTGCCCTGCCTAAGAGCCATTATCAAGGTGCAGTGCCCTGCCTAAGAGCCATTATCAAGGTGCAGTGCCCTGCCTAAGAGCCATTCTCGGGGAGGAAATAGCGGCTTGCCGCCGCTTTACTCAAGCGGAAGCAAGCTCCCGCACTCCGGACCGGCCGATATATATTTATCTGTCCCAGTTGCCTCGAAATATAGCCTTACTGAGGCGAACAGCAAATAGTGCACACCGCTGTCTATGAGGTCCCTTCTCCCTCCGGGAGAAGGACAGGATGAGGGCAGGTCTTGCGCTGTTTTCCCTCACCCCGGCCCTCTCCCAAAGGGAGAGGGAGAAAATACTACGCACTATTTGTCGGTCGGATCAGTAACTAAAGATCATGCGGGTTGTTGGGAAGAATAGTTTCAAATATCCACACATGCGTGCCATTCTCCTCATAAACGTCGTAACCGCCTTCTGCGCGCGGCACTAGCGTGCGACAGTGCTCTCCTCCAAGTTTGTAATCCACACATAATTCGCCTTTGTCACCAATGCGCCAACGTCCCTTCGCCCTGTTGCCGTACTCATCCAACTGTTTAATCAATCCGGTCCCATTAAAATACCAAGTCATTTTCTTCTTCCATTCAACAGATCGTCCTTCGACTGTATTGGACGCGATGAGTTTTTGAAGATCCTCTTTGCCTAATGGATCCGCAGCATTACTGGTCAGTGTCAGCAGACAGACCAACACAGTTACGATAGCAACAAGACCCCGTTTCCTGATCATTTTTTTGTCCTCCATACACCCGCTCTCACTAGAGGCCCGTGCCACGGCAGGAGCCCTTTGACACACCACGAAACGACGTACCAGCTAACAAAATCATACGACCACCGAATTAACTGCAAACAGGATCGCACAGGTCATAAAAATCTGCCTTGATGTAGGGCAATAATTCCTTCGAATCGCCACCGAAGAATTATGGAGTGCAGCGGCTTGCCGCCGCTTTCATTTATATGGCTATTAGGCAGGGTCCTACACATTAACCGGGCTCTTAGGTAGGGCACTGCACATTAAAAGCTCCCGCACCCCATAAACGGCGATGGCCGCGACAGATAACAAACTGAGGGGGGGGAATGCGTCGAGTTACCCTGGGCCAACCGCCTGGATGGTGCGATGTTAAAGGCGGGGAACCTACAGGGGAAACCCCCATTGCCCCACTATTTCTACATCTTGTTTCATGCTAATAATGACCGAGCAGGCGGCTTTATTTGACGAGCAAATAAATTCTCAAGAGACTCCGGGGACAGGCAATGCAGAACCTGCGCCTGCTTGTCGCGGGAGAACAGCGCACAGACCATGCGCAACGCCACTATGGGCGTCGCCTTACGTCATTGAACAATTTGTCAGCAGGAAAACCAGAAACTCCGGCACACCACAGACATACCGCGATGACTAACGATCTCGTCACCTGATTCATACCCATGATTTCTACCGAGGACCGTCCATGACCATCTCAATGTACCAAGCTTCTGTTCCGGTTTGCACCCGCATGCTGAGCAATCTCGCCGCCATTCTGGAGAAGGCCGCCGCCCATGCCGAGGCCAGAAAAATAGACCCTGCGGTGCTGATCAATGACCGCCTCTACCCCGACATGTTGCCCATGGGGCGGCAGATTCTGATTGCCTCGGACACGGCCAAGGGTGGCGCGGCGCGGCTGGCCGGGGTGGAGCCGCCTAAATATGAAGACAACGAAAAGACCTTTCCTGAACTGATCGAGCGTCTGCGCAAGACCATCACTTACCTCAATACCTTCAAACCCGAACAGATTGATGGTTCCGAGAAAAAGATGATCACACTCAAGGTGCGTGACGATACGCTCACCCTTGAAGGTCTGAACTACCTGCTGAATCGTGTTTTGCCCAATTTATATTTTCATGTCGCCATTGCCTACGCCATCCTGCGGCACAACGGAGTCGACATCGGCAAGAAAGATTATCTGGGGGCATTTTAGCCCGGAGCCCACGGATTCCGCACCACGAAAAAAAGGGCCCTGTTTCCCAACAGGGCCCTTAACATACTCTAAGACAGATTTAACTTATTTTGCGCCTTGCAGCGGCTGCATAACCGGGAAGCCGTATAACGGCGCCGGCAGCGGCTTGAGCAGATTGATGCGATGCAACGTCGGGTTGGCGGTATTCCCGGGCAGCGTCGCGAGGTATTTTACAACCACCTCGGTGGTATCGATGGAAACGCCGCCAGCATCCTTGAGCTCAGTGACAGCGCCACCGACGATCGTGCATGCACCGCAGTTGTTGATCGTATTCGGATCGTCCGCGAACCAGTAACCGGTCACGGAATATTGCTTGGTCGTGGTGGCATTCACCTGTCCGCGAATCTCGCCGCCGGGGTACGTGGCGGTATGCAGATTCACGTAGGTGTTGCTGGCCAGGAAGTCGGCCTCGTTCGCCGCCGGAATCGGCCTCGTTCGCCGCCGGAATCGGCGCCGTGAAGGTGATCTTCATGCCGTTGGCCGTGGCAGTCCAGCCGGTGTTGCCGATGGAGTAGATAATCCCCCCCGACGCAGCGCAACCGCCCAGATGGATGTGCGCAGCGGAGAGCTGGCTCGGCGTCATGCCCGTGACCGTGACGGTCATGGTGGCCAGCTTGCTGGCCTTGTCGTAGCTACCGACCGAAATCAGGGCCGTGGCCTTGCTGGCATTCTTCGGCACCTGCTGGTCGGCGTTGACGATGCCGCTCAGGACCGCCGTGGGCTCGGCCGGATCGGGGCTGATCGACACACCGTTGACCTTGATGTTCGAACCGCGGCAGCCCCAGGACTGGTAGGGATCGATGTCAAAGTTCACGCCGCTGTAGGCGAACATCCAACCGCCGCGCCAGTTACGCGCGTTGGTGTCGAAGACCGAATTCGTTGAGTTCTCCACCTGATCCTTGAGCTGCCAGGCGTTGATCGGTCCGGCCGTGGCGAGGCGCGCCGCGATCGGCATGTAGTGGTACAGGTCTTCCATGCGAATCGGCTTGCCCGCTGGGATATGCGTGCCGTAGCGGAATCCACGCACCGTCGAAATGTCGGTGCCGCCGGCCCAACGGAACGCGTCGGCCATCAGGTCATGGGATGAACCCTCCACCGCCGCCGGCAAGCCATTATTGGAATAGTTGGAACGATGCAGATCGATGCCCGCTATGCCCACCACGGTGTTGATCGG
>JANNJF010000189.1:0-1539 GCA_031405715.1 Gammaproteobacteria bacterium
GGAACGAACCATTCAAGCTGTCCACCCGCAGGGACAGGGGGAGCATCAAATGTGATGAGGCAGGCAGCACCCTTCTTGAAGGGGAAGATAGACCCGGTATCACCGGTGAGCAACCAGCTCGCGAGGCCGCCCAAGTCCGGCTCGTGGCCCACCAGGACAATGATTGTATCGTGGGGTTGCTCTTGCAGCCAGGCGAGGACATCGCGCGGCGCGGCACCCGGACGCAGGACAGACAGGGGCGTCACCTCCAACCGTTTATAGGCGCGGGCGATGTGTTTCGCCGTCTCGTCTGCCCGCACACACGGACTCGCCACGAGCAGGTCGACACGCGGCAGTAAATGCTTGAGGGCGCGCCCAATTTGACGCGCTGTCTGGCGACCGCTGACGGTAAGGGGTCGGGCATCGTCCGGCTGACCCGCGACTTGGTCTTCGGCCTTGGTGTGACGCACTATGAGTAGTTTCATCGGATGCCATCATAATCCAACCTGCATGACAAATCAGTGACACAGGCGTTTACAGAAGGAGGTCTTCCCGCCTACTGGCCGCCTTTTCCCGCCGCCTTGCCGATGGCCTCCAGGATGCCGCGCATCAGAGCCACCGGCGTCGGCGGGCAGCCGCGGATGACCGCATCCACGGGGATGACGTTCGCCACCGCCCCACAGGAGGCGTAGCTCACGCCGAATTCGCCGCCGTTGGCGCCGCACTCGCCGACCGCAATCACCAGCTTCGGGTCGGGCGTCGCTTCCCAGGTGCGGCGCAGTGCCGCCTCCATGTGACGCGATACCGGACCGGTAACCAGCAGCATATCGGCGTGGCGCGGCGAGGCGACGAAGTGCACACCGAAGCGTTCGATGCCGTAGTAAGGATTGTTGAGGGCGTGTATCTCCAGTTCGCAGCCGTTGCAGGAACCGGCATCCACCTCGCGGATCGCCAGGCTGCCACTGAACATCGCACCGACCGCAGCCTGAAGGCGCGCGCCGACTTCCTGCAGGGCCGGTTCGTCGCTGGCCGGCAGCGGCTCGGTGATGACACCGATTTTCTGGATCTTGGCGAGTATTCTCAGCATATGCAGAAAGTCGAAATACGAGATACAAGATGCAAGCTACAAGTTACAAGGAAGTGGATTTCCTTGTAACTTGTCACTTGTAACTTGTATCTGCTGTTATAAATCATTACCTGAATACGACCCGTTAACCGATTTATTGCACACCGGGAAATCCGGCACGATGTTGTCGTGGATCAGGTGCTCCAGCGCCGGCCAGTTGAGCCAGCTCGGGTCCCGTGGATAGTAGCGCGCGATCCGCCCGTCCTGCGCGAAGCGTACATAGACGAGGATCTCGCCGCGCCAGCCCTCGATGAGGCCGAGGCCTTCGCTGCCGGCCGCCGGCGCCGGCCAATCGGCGCACAGCTTGCCGACGGGCAACTCGGTGAGCAGGGTGTCGATGATCGTGAGCGATACATGGATCTCTTCGACACGCACGCGCATGCGCGCGGCCACGTCGCCGTATTTGTACACCGGCACATTGACGTGCAGGTGGT
>JANNJF010000190.1:0-4090 GCA_031405715.1 Gammaproteobacteria bacterium
CTGGTGAAGAAATTCTTCGCGCTGTTTCTGGCGGCGCTGGGTGTGCGTATGCTGCTGGCGTGACGTGTTGGAAGGGCGAGAACCTATAACGGCTAGCCCTTTCTTGCTTTAGGCTTTGAATACAGGCGTATCGGGCTGACGGATGTATTCCTGCCGGCGCGCCGGCCGTCTTTTTTTATCAAATCATGCAGCGTGACGCCATCGAGCACGTCCAGATAAGCATCCGTGGCCGTGCGTAATACGGTTTTCAGCGTACAGGAAGGCGTGTATACGCATTTGCTGTTGGCACGGTCGAAGCATTCGGCCATGAAAAAATCGGTCTCGGTGGCGCGCACCATTTCGCCGATATTGATATCCGCCGGCTCTTTATTCAGCCTCAGTCCGCCGTTGCGCCCACGCACGGTTTCCACGATACCGGAGATGCCGAGCTGATGGGCCACTTTCATCAGGTGATTCTTGGAAATACCGTGGACGTCTGCGACCTCCTGTATTGTCACCAACCGATCCCGGTTGATTCCCAGGTGCATCAAGGTGCGCAGCGTGTAGTCAGTGTAAGCAGTCAGTCTCATTGCCGTATCCAAACGCCGTGAATGTCTACAAAGCTGGAGGCATCCTGGCCGGGTTGTCCACTTCCTGACCACAACCATAGCAGATTTCAGAACCCGGCACAGCCGCCCGTCATGACCGGGGCCGTGCATGGGCCGGGTTTTTGGGCGATAAATTAAAAGATGTATTTTACTTGAATCTTATAAAAGATGGATATAGTATACATCTTAGTAGAAAGCCCAGTCCGGGCATTTTCAAACCACCTTAAATTTACAAGGAATCGCTACCATGCACGCCACGCGCAAACTATGGTCCTGGCTCGCTGTCATTAGTCTGTTGTCCTTCGCCGTCCTGGGCTGGGTAGGAACGGAAATCTACGTCAAGGCCCCGCCCATTCCACAACAGGTAGTCAGCACAAAGGGCGAGGTGCTGTTTACAGCGGAACAGATTCAACGCGGTCAGGAGGCCTGGCTTTCCGCCGGCGGCCAGCAGCTGGGATCGGTGTGGGGACATGGCAGCTATCTCGCCCCGGACTGGTCGGCGGACTGGCTGCACCGTGAAGCGCTGGCCTTGCGTGAGTTATGGGCACAGCGGGATTTCGCAAAGACATTCGAGCAACTGGACATCGGACAGCAAGCGCAACTGAATGGCCAACTCAAGGCCGAGATGCGGCGCAATACCTTCGATGCCAAAAACAGCGCGGTGGCATTGACGAATGAACGCGCCGCGGCGGTGCAACAGGTTGCGCAGCACTACGTTGCCTTGTTCGGCGACGACAAGTCCCAGGATAAATTGCGCGAGCAGTATGCGATGATGGTCGGCGCGCTGCAGGATCCGGCGGATCGACAGGCACTGGCCGCCTTCTTTTTCTGGACCGCGTGGGCGGCGACCACCGACCGTCCGGGTGAGGCGGATCTCAGCTACACCAGCAACTGGCCGCACGAACCCCTGGTCGGCAATATACCCACCGCCAGCACCGGCATCTGGTCCATCGCCAGCGTGATTCTATTGCTTGCCGCCATCGCCGGCATGATCTTCTACCACTCCATCGTCCAGGAGCAGGGCGATCCCGCCCCGCCCAAGAAGGATCCGCTGTTCGACCTCAAACCGACGCCGTCTATGCGGGCCACGAAGAAATACTTCTACGTGGTGATCGGCCTGATTCTGGCGCAGGTCGGCATGGGCGTGATCTCGGCGCATTATGCCGTCGAGGGGCAAAGCTTTTTCGGTTTCCCCCTGGCGCAGATCCTGCCCTTTACGGTGAGCCGCACCATCCATACGCAGTTCGCCGTGTTGTGGATCGCCACCGCGTGGCTGGCCACGGGTCTCTATATCGCCCCGGCGATATCCGGACATGAGCCGAAGTTCCAGAAACTGGGCGTGGATGTGCTGTTCTATGCCTTGCTGTTCATCGTGGTGGGCTCCACCGTCACCGGTTGGCTGGGTACATTGCAGCACCTGGGGACGAACTTCAGTTTCTGGATTGGCAATCAGGGGCTCGAATATACGAGCATGGGCCGCGTCTGGCAGATACTGCTGTTTGCCGGCCTGTTGTTCTGGGTAGTGCTGTTGGGCCGGGGATTGCTGCCGGCACTGAGAAAACCATCGGAAAGCCGCGGCCTGATCGCCATGGTGTTCCTGGCGGCACTGTGTATCGGTGGTTTCTATGCCACGTCGCTCACCTGGGGACCGCGCACCCATTACTCCATGATCGAGTACTGGCGCTGGTGGTTGGTGCATCTGTGGGTGGAAGGCTTCTTCGAAGTCTTCGCCACCGCGGTGATTGCGCTGCTGTTCACACGTCTCGGCCTGATCCGCGCCGCCACCGCCCACAGCGCCATCGTGCTCGAAACCATCGTGTTCCTGTTCGGCGGCATCCTGGGCACCCTGCATCACCTTTACTTCACCGGCACACCGACCTCGGTGATCGCCATCGGCTCCATGTTCTCCGCCCTCGAAGTGGTACCACTCGCCATGATCGGTGTCGAGGCCTACCGCAACTATCGCCGCTCCCAGGCCGCACCCTGGGTCCAGACCTACAAATGGCCGATATTGTGTTTCATCTCCGTCGGCTTCTGGAATGTGATCGGCGCGGGCTTGCTGGGCTTCACTATCAACACACCTATCGCACTCTACTATATGCAGGGGCTGAACATGACGGCGGCCCACGGCCATGCGGCGCTGTTCGGAGTGTATGGCATGCTGGGCATAGGCCTGCTGTTGTTCTGTCTGCGCGGACTTTCCCCGCGTGCGGCCTGGTCCGACAAACTGCTGCAAGCGATGTTCTGGTCGCTCAACATCGGTCTCGCCATGATGGTGTTCATGTCACTGGTGCCGGCGGGCATCTACCAGGCCTGGGCCAGCATTACCCACGGCATGTGGTTCGCGCGCTCGCCGGAGGTGATCCATTCCCCGGTAATGGAGACACTGGTATGGATGCGCGTACCCGGTGACGTGGTGTTTGCCATGGGCACTCTGTTCCTGGCACTTTTCGCCCTGCGCCTGTTAATGGGCGGGAAACACACGTCGCCAGAAACAGTGCCAGCGGCGCAGCCCGAAGTGGCTTGATCGACCATCCGACAGAAGAGGCCGGGCAGGAATGCAGGCCTCTTCAAGGTTTAATTTCAATGAGGAATTTTTCCATGAGCCACAATTGTTCTATTCCCGTTACAACCACAGGAATTTATCCGTTCGATGCGCGCGGTGTAGCGAAACGCTTCCGACATGCAGCGATTTTTGGCGCACTCGCGGCGCTGCAGCCGGGTGAGACCATGCGCTTTTGCAACGACCACGACCCATTGCCCTTGCTGGCGCAGATCGATGACCGGTATGGCGCGCGCATCAGGATCAGCTACGTCTTACGCGCGCCGGGGGAAATCGTCATCGATTTCATGCTGACGGGGTGAGCGGCTGGCGCATTCAATGCGACCCGACAGGTTACTTGCGTCTATACGCCCACACGATTATTCCCGCGCCGCCGATGATCATCGGCAGACTCAGCAGCTGGCCCTGGGTCAAGGGACCCAGCACAAAACCCAGCTGCGCATCCGGCTCGCGCACAAACTCCACGGCAAAACGAAACACGCCATAGAGCATGCCGAACAGCCCGGTCACCGCACCCGTCGGGCGCGGCTTGCGCGAGAATAGCCAGACGATGATCAGCAACACCAGGCCTTCGAGGGCCGCCTGATACAGCTGCGACGGATGACGCGGAAGATTGCCGGCGTGGCGGAACACCATGCCCCAGGGTACGTCGGTGACCCGTCCCCACAACTCCTGGTTGAGGAAGTTGCCCATACGTCCGGCGCCGAGGCCGATGGGCACCCAAGGGGCGAGGAAGTCGGCCACCTGCAGAAACGACTTTTGCTGCGTGCGCCCCCACAGCCACATGGCCAGCATCACGCCGACGAGCCCGCCGTGAAACGACATGCCGCCGTCCCACACACGCAACACCGACCAGGGATTGGCGAGGTAGACATTCAGATTGTAAAACACCACGTAGCCGAGGCGCCCGCCGAGGATCACGCCGAGGGCGCCATAGAAC
>JANNJF010000191.1:0-5361 GCA_031405715.1 Gammaproteobacteria bacterium
ACGAGGTCATCGATCCCGTGGTCACGGCGGTGAATCCGGTGATCCGCATCAATTACACCGCGCGTGTCAACAACGATCTTGTCACCAATACCGGCCTCACCCTGGCGAACTCCGTCGCGCTGAATTATGCCCACGGTGAAACCGGCGTCCCGCAGACTTTGACCGGATCCACCGCGCCGGTCACGGTCGTGGAGCCGTTGCTGGTCATGACCAAGACGGTGTCCAATGTCACGGCACCCGGACAGCCCCCGGTGGCGGGTAATGTCCTGGAGTATCGGGTCACGGCGATCAACACAGGCACCTCCACCGCCTACGACATCAATTTCGACGATGTGCTGCCCGCGGGCACGGTGTTGGACGCCGGCTTTACACCCACCGCCGCTATCAACGGCACTCCCGTCCCCGGGTTTATACCGACACCGGCGAATGCCCCGGTGGGCCCCTTGATCTGGGGCCGGGGCAATAACGACGGCAGCCTGGATGTGCCCGCGGGACAGACGCTGGTGTTGACCTACCATACACAGGTGCAGGTGATCGTCGACCCCACCGGCCTCATCGGTAACTTCATCACCGCCGACTGGACTTCGCTCAATGACGCCAGTCAATACGAGCGTACCGGGGATGGTTGCCCGAGTATTACCCTACCGAACGACTACTGTGTCGGGCCGGTCACCGCCACCATCACCGGTGCCCCGCCGAACGTGGCGTTCGAGAAGACGGTCATTAACGTCACCACCGGACAGACTCCCGGGACCAATGCCGCGCCCGGCCACACCCTGCGATATCGCATCGAAATCCGTAACCTGGGTGCGGCGGTCACGAATTTCTCCCTGGTGGACGAGGTCGACCGGTTGAACGCCACGGCCAAATTCGTCGCGGGCAGTCTGACCTTGACCTCGGCGCTTCCCCCCGGCGCCGTCAACCTGACCAACCCCACGGGCGGTGCCAAGGGCACCGGCCTGATCGACATCCGCAACCTCAGCCTGGGTGCCGTCACCACCCCCACGGCCAACCTGGTGTTCGAGTTTGAGGTGACGCTGGTGCCCGTCATCATCAATAACACGGTGGCGTTGAATCAGGCGCAATTCCTGATTGCCGGACTGGTGCAGCAGGTCAGTGACGATCCCGGCATCGTCGGGACCCAGGATCCCACCTCCACGCTGATCTCGTCGGCGCCGGTGTTACGTGTGCTGAAGACCTCTCAGGATCTCACCGCCGACCCGAACATCCTGTTGCCCGGTGAGACCCTGCGTTACACCATTACGATTAAAAACATCGGCAGCGAGAACGCCACCGGCGTGACTCTGCGCGATCTGATTCCGGCCAACACCGCCTATGTCCCCGGCAGCACCACGTTGAACGGATCGCCCCTGGCGGACCCGTCCGCGGGCGTCTCCCCGCTGCAGAGCAACATATTGATCAATGCCCCGGAGGACACGACGCCCGGGGCCATGCGTGCCGACGCCACGGCCACCATCACCAATGTCGCCACCATCGTCTTTGACGTCGTCATCAATACCAATGTCATCAATGGCACCATCATCTCCAACCAGGGATTCGTGAACGGGTCCGGCACCTCGGGTGTCGCCATCACCGAGAAACCGTCGGATGATCCGGCGACGCCCGTAGTGGACGATCCGACCCGTGATGTCGTGGGCAACCTGCCGCTGATCTATGCGCTCAAGACGGTGCAGCTCCTGACGAACAACGTTGGGTCACCGCTGATCGTCGATCCGGGCGACGTATTGCGTTACACCTTTACCATCACCAACTCCGGGGCGCTGCCGGCCACCGCGGCCACGCTGACCGATGTCTTGCCCAATGACACGACCTATGTGGCCAACTCTCTGCAGCTGAATGGGCAACCGGTGGCGGGGGCCTTCCCCCTCGCGGCCGGCCTGCCCATCAGTTCCGCGAACCTGACGCCGCCTTTACCGGCCCCGGGTGCCGGTACGTTATCCCCCGGTGGCACGGCGACGGTGATCTTCGATGCCCTGGTCAATGCCGGAACGCCCACCGGCACCATCATCAGCAACCAGGGCAGCGTGGCCAGCACCGAACTGCCGCCGCAGCGCACCGACGCCGATGGCAACCCCGGGAACGGTTATCAGCCGACACAAGTTGTTGTCGGTGACGTGCAACGCCTGGTCATCACCAAGCAAGTCGCGGTGGTGGGCGGTGGCGTGGCGCTGGTGGGCGGACAGTTGGAGTACGTCGTGCGCGTCACCAACATCGGTGCGGTGCCGGTGACCAACGTGGTGATCACCGATACGCTGCCGGTTTCCCTCCTGGTGCCGCCGCGTTTTGTGGTGTCGTATGTGGCGGGATCCGCCTTGATGAATTCCTCCGCCACGGGGGTGACGGTGGTGGGGACGACCATTACGGCGGATTACTTCACGCCCTACGGTGACCTGGCACCCGGGGGCACCGTGGAGTTGCGCTTCCGCATACTGATCGATGCGGGCATACCCGGCGCCACCATCACCAATACCGCCACGGTGACCTGGGACACGCCGACCCAGACGGCCTCCGCCAGCGCCTCCATCGATATCGGCGGCGCCGCGGGCAGCGTCGCCTTCAACGGCCGCGCCTGGCACGATGCGAATTTCAACAACCTCTTCGACGGTAGCGAGATTCCCCTGGCGGGCTGGGACGTGCTGGTTTATTCCAACGGACTCCTGGTGGCCAGCGTGCTCACCGACACCAATGGCCTGTATTCGGTGGTCGGTCTGGCGCCTTACGAAACCACCAACGTTCCCTATGAAATCCGCTTCCGCGCCCCCGGCGCCGTGGCCACTACCGCCTCCCTCGGGCGGGCGAATCACGATGCCACGCTCTTTCCGTTGTTTGTGGACGGGCCGCAGCGTATCTCCGATATCGAGGCCGGCTCCGGCAGTAATATCCAGAATCTGGATATGCCCATCGATCCGGACGGCGTGGTTTACGATTCGGTCCTGCGCACCCCCACGGCGGGGGCGACGTTGAGCTTGCTGTTGGCGTCCACCCAGACACCGTTACCGGCGAGCTGTTTCGACGACAGCGCCCAGCAGAACCAGGTGGCACTGGGGCAGGGCTACTACAAATTCGATCTGAACTTCAGCAGTGCGGCCTGTCCTTCCGGCGCGGACTACCTGATCCGCGTGACGCCGCCGCCCACCGGTTATGGCGTCGCACCGTCGGCCATTATTCCGCCCACCACCAGCGCCACGACCGCGGCCTATTCCGTACCGATCTGCCCGGCGGATGCCGTCGCCACGCCGGCGGGTTTTTGCGAGGCGCAGACCTCGGAATTCGCGCCGCCCGCCAGCGTGCCGCCGCAAACCTCCGGCACGACGTATTATCTGCACCTCAACCTGGACAACGTCAGCCTCCCGGGCCGCAGTCAGCTGTTCAACAACCATATCCCGCTGGATCCGGATCTCGGTACCGCCATCGCCATCAGCAAGATCTCGCCCATGATCAACGTGACGCGCGGTCAGTTGGTGCCTTACACCATCACGGTAAAAAACACCCTGGGCGCATCACTGCCGTTCGTGTCCATCGTCGACATCTTCCCGCCGGGCTTCAAGTACGTGGCCGACTCGGCGCGCTTCGACGGCGTGCCGTCGGAGCCGACCAAGACCACGCGCCAGATCAGCTGGGACAATCTCACCCTCGCGGGCAATTCCCAGCACACGATTAAATTGCTGCTGATAGTGGGCGCCGGCGTGGCCGATGCCGAATACATCAATCGAGCCCAGGTCATCAACACCGCCACCGGCGGCAACGCCTCCGGCGTGGCCACGGCGACGGTGCGTGTCATGCCCGATCCCACCTTCGATTGTACCGACGTCATCGGCAAGGTGTTTGACGACGTCAACGCCAGCGGTTACCAGGACCAGGACGAAGCGGGTCTGCCCGGCGTGCGCATCGTCAGCGCCCGCGGCCTGATCGCCAAGACCGACGAGTACGGCCGCTACCACATCACCTGCGCGGTGGTGCCGAACGAGGACCGCGGCAGCAACTACATACTCAAGCTGGATGACCGCAGCCTGCCGAGTGGTTACCGCGTCACCACGGAGAACCCGCTGGTGCAACGGGCGACGCGTGGCAAGATGTTGAAATTCAATTTCGGCGCCGCGCTGCATCGGGTCGTGCGTCTCGACATCTCGGATGCGGTCTTCGAGCCCGGCACCACGGACGTGCGGCCGCAGTGGCAGCCACGCACCGGGTTGTTGATGGGCGAATTGCGCAAGGCGCCGGCGATACTGCGTATCTCCTACCTCGGCGATGTGGAGGACGCGGGGCTGGTCGCGCGGCGCATGAAGACTGTCAAGCAGGCCTTGATCGAACTATGGAAGGAGGAAAGCCAGCGTTACGAACTGACCATCGAGACGGAGATTTTCTGGCGCCGCGGCGGGCCGCCGGACCGTAAGGCCCTGTCCCAATGACCAGGTCGATGCCGTCATGGGTGGTGTCGCGTCCGTGCCCGGTCGGCAAGGGCGTGCTGAACGTGTTGGGACAACTTTCATTTGTCCTGTTGACCAGCCTGGCTGGCGCGGCGGCCGTGGCGGACAGCACAGTTCCGTCCGGCACGCCGGTGCAGGTGCTGGAGCCCGCGTCCCTCGGCGCCACGGTTGAACATCAGTCCGGCGTGGATGAGTCGCGTGCCCCCTGGGCACGCGCCGATGGCGCAGAGGGTAAGCAGGGCGATACCCTTGAAATCAAGAAGGTGCTGGCCAAGGACGTCAAGACCGTCAAGCTGCAGAACGTGGTGCCGCCCATCCACTTCGGCTCCGCCGAGGCGGAGATCCCGGAGAACTATATCGGACTCCTGCGGGATGTGCTCGCGCGCATGCAGGGCCGCAGCAACGTGCGCCTGCATTTTGTCGGTCACGCGGACAACGTGCCGTTGTTCGGCGAGGCGCAAACAAAGTACGGCGACAATCAGGTGCTGTCGCGGGAACGCGCCGGTACCGTGGCGGAGTATTTCCAGAAGGCACTCAATCTCCCGGCGGAATCCATTTCCTACGAAGGCATGGGTGAATCCCAACCGGTCGCGAGCAACGCCACGGAGCAGGGCAAGGCCCTCAATCGGCGCGTGGAGGTGGAGGTCTGGTACGACGAGGTCGGCGGCAAGTTGGTGGACAAAGAGGTGGTGATTGTCGAACAGATCAATCGCGTGAAGGTCTGCCGCGTGGAAACGGTTTGCAAGCTGCGCTACAAGGAAGGCCACGCCAAGCGCGCACGCATCAAGAACCTGATTGCGCCGCTGCATGTCGACGAGGAGACCGCGAGCATCCCGGCGGACTTCACGCAAATGATCCAGCAGGCGCTGCTGGACCTGCAGGGCAAGCAGGGCGTCGTGGTTAAATTCATCGG
>JANNJF010000192.1:0-5947 GCA_031405715.1 Gammaproteobacteria bacterium
GGCAGGGTCTGCTGATCGGGGTGCGCACTGGCGGCCAAGGCCGCATCGAACATCAGGCACAGCGCGAGGGCGGCACACCATCGGGTATAGGCAGGCAGCAGGTTCAAGGTGAATCGGGCTCCCGATGCAGGTCTTCGGCGCAGCGCATTTCCTCGATACGCGCCGAGCGGGTTTTGCCTTGCCAGCGCCAGACCACGTCCAGGTCGAACACGCTGCCCGGCGAGTGCCATGGGGCCAGTGGGGCCAGAGCTCAGTTTACGTTAATATTAACGTAAACTGAGCTCTGGCTCTGAGGTTCTCCGAACCTCCCCTAGTTCAATGGGCACTTTTAATCTCGCAATTTAATCCCTCCCTCCCACTTAACACAGAAACGCACGCAGCCGCGTTAGCCGAGCGAAAAAGTAGTTATGTGTGTTTTTTCACAGACGCGCGCTGCAAGTGACGTACACTCTGCGCTAAGTCATAAGCCAGGACACGCAATATACAAACTCGATAAATAAGTCTGTCCCATTTATTTTGTTGCATAATTAGTGCGACCCTATTGCCTTACCGCAGCAAAATTATCAAAGCTTACGAATGTATTCATATGCGTCGCTAAACCCACACGCCCCGCCGGAGGAACGATACCCGTTATATCGAGTTTTCTTGTTTCGTTGGCATAGAGGGTAATACGCTGTTCCGTCGCCGAAGTGACAATCTTTAGCTTCACCAAGGGAAAGGCGGAATAGGAAAGCTCGTCAACGAACTTAAGCACGGTGGTGATGCCGTTGTTCACCTGCGCCACTACCCAACGCGTCGGATGCTGCGGGACGCCAATAAATTCTTGATCCAATCCGGCATAAAAATAGTTGTTATTGTTCTGGTAACCAAAGACTAAGAATGCTTTATTTCGGTTGTAGAAACCCGACCAATATTCTTTATCAGTAATGTCTGCAAATAGGCTGCCGCTCTGGAATGCAATGCTGGTCGCTGGCGCCAAAAATATTTCAGGCGTCTTGCCGGACGGAGCTATGGTGTTCACGGCCAATTGACCGTTGATTACTTGCCAAGAACCGGATATCCCGGTCGGCGTTGTCCAGTCGGAAAAATTCCCGTCATCGAAATTGTCCGTCTGTAGCGGTTTGCGGAACGGATTGGCGGGATCGGATTCGTAGTAAACCTCAACAGTGTCGCCCACACCATCGCCGTCCGTATCGGTGGCACGAATCGGATATCCGCCTTCAGTGTTACCGCTTTTTACCATTCCGAAATTGTCCAGGTAGATGGGATATATTTTCCCACGCATATCTTGATTGGCGGCGAATACGATGGGAATCGTACCATACGCCAACTCGTTTACATTCGTAAGCCCATCGCCGTCGGCATCGGCATTAAGGTTGGGAAACGAATCTCCCCGATTGGAGTCAGTACCAAAAAGTTTTTCAATTGCATCGACGTAACCATCCATATCGGTATCGCGATAGGACAGTAGCAGGCTATATGCGTTTAAACTTCCTTCAGATACACACTTCCCTTTCAGGCTGTTTTGTGGATTAACCGAGGTGAGTAACAGGTAACGAATTTCGCCAAGAGTTAATCGACGATAGCTCGGATTGGATTTTATGCGGCTCTGCTGTTCTGCCAGCAGTAACGCTATGGCGCCCGTCACATGCGGCGCCGCACCGGAAGTTTGGCCCAGCAAAGCATACGTATTATTCGATTCTAGACTAGGAGAATAAGCCCCCGTGGCGGCGGCTAGATCGGCGGTGTACTTACCAAAGCGCTGGGTTTGGTTTCCAAGTTGGTCGAGCGCTGTAACCGTGATGACATTTTTAAGCGCGTAGCTTTGCGGATAGTATGCGAACGCGTCGTTGTCGAGCGGGCTGGTATTGCCAATTGCAGCCACATATGGAACACCCTTCGTTTCCGCTTCCCGTACTGCGTCATATAGGTCCACGGAACTTTGTCCCCAAGGCTCTAACGCCCAGGGAGCGTTAATGACCGCGGCGTTTTTGGTGAGAGTATATTGGATAGAGCTAGCGATATCCTTCACTTTGTTAAACGAAAAACTTGTTACTTTCACCGGCATGAGTTGCGTATGCCAATTAACCCCCACGCCGCCTTTACCATTCATAGCCATGGCGCCGATGACCCCAGCACTGGGCGTGCCATGGAACCCATAAAATCCACCTTCATCTCTGAGCGCGGTAGCGGTGGCGGCATTTTGCGGAAAGCTCCATCCAATGAGATCGTCAACCTTGCCGTTGGCGTCATCGTCTTGGTTGTTGGCCAACTGCACCACAACGTCATTGCCATCGATGTAGCCATTACCATTGCTATCGGTAAGTGCAATCGCGGGATTGTGATTGAGATCATAGAACGTGATCACGCCGTCCTTATCGACGTCGTTAAAATCGCGAATGAACTGCGGCAGCTCACCTTGATTAAGCCACATATTTTCATAAAGGTCTTCGTGAACGACGTTAACACCGTTGTCCAAAACACCGACCACGATGTCGCGCCGCCCAGTCTGTATCGCCCATGCGGGAATAGCTTTTACATCGACGCCCGCGCTTGTAGTTTGGTAGCCTATCAAGCTGCCATAATTATCGCGCGTGGGATGAAACTGGTTTGCGGCGCTGCCGCCTCGATTTAGCAAGGTCGTTTGGGTAGTGAAAAAAGGATCGCGCGGATAACGGCCGATATCGGCGATATTGAAGGCTTCGGAAATTTCGTACTTGTCCATGCGCTTATAGAGATCTTTGAAGGTTCCACTAGCCGGCGCGGTTTGCAGCGTCGCCAGCGTTTGCACAAGATAGTCACGTGCGCTTTCGAAAACATGATAAGTATTAATAGTGTTAAGTTTCGGGACAGCGGTACTTAATTGATAAGCCAAATAATCCGCAAGCTTGCGGCCGTCGGTTACACCGAATTTTTGTTCGAGCCGAAATCGGAGTAGCCATAGTGAACGGTTTAAGATTTGCCCGTTTTTGTGATGGCCGTGACTGCCTATAATTTCTGGATTCGGAAATAATCGATAGGGGTAAGACAAACTGGTTTGAAAGAAATTACGACTTTCGAATCCGGGCAAGGTTTTCGCTGTCCAGTCACCGACTGTATATTTGTTCGCCATAACGGCGGCCCAATAATCGCCCAAAGGTTCGGCCAATGGATCATAGGCGCGCGCCGTGAGGATATGACCGCCGATTTCATGCGGGATGATATCGCCATCCTCAGCATAACGTACGTATCCCCCGCAAACACTGGGGGCTTGATCGGGAAGTGCAATAATGTTTCCAAACAGTATCGTTTCCGGCGTACCAGTGCCCCCGCCGTTGGCATCGATATTCACCGTCGGCAGCGTAGTCACACCGAGTTGCTGCTGAAGATAATCAAAAAAATTCGCCGCCGACCGAAACGCGAGAATCTCCTCAAATTGCGGCGTCTTCCAAGCATATCCCGAAAAATCATAGTACCCAAATACCCCGGGGACCCCTACTGCCGTACCCACCGCCAGGCTTGTTCCTGAATTTGTATATGCACTCGAATAAATGTTGATGTTCGTCGCCTTTAAGCGGCCACCGGCGCTGGTATCTAAACGATTAAAATTGCCAGGCGATAACAAATAATTTAAATCATCGGGACAATTGGGCGGGGTTAATCCACGCCGCTCGGCCGTGGTTATAGGATTGCCTTCACTGAATATAGCGCCGGTGCCCAGTGCGTTACCGGCAAATGCTAAACGCATCTGCACAACAACCAACGATAATAAAAGAATAAAAAGGGCTTTATTATGCAGTCTCATGGAATCATCCTCCTTGCGAAATTATTTTTTATAGGCAAAGAACATCATACCGCCGCGACAAATATGAGATTAAATCGATTCAAAACTGGGTTGATGATCCTTTATTTGATTACCAACATCAACCGTTTTTCGTGCGTTCTATTCCAATCTCTGGCAGCAATCGCACCATCTCCGGTCCATCGAGTTCGCCGGTCAACGCGGCGCGCAGCGGCTGAAAAGCACAAGTTAGCAAGTTAGGGAAGAAACCCGGAAACCCGGGACACGGAAACCCGGGACAGATATATTTTCCCGATCATTCATTCGTTTAAATAATTCTGTCCCGGATTGCCTTGCTATAAATGGCTGATCGCAGGGAAAATAAATCAGAAAACCCTGATATTCAACGCTCAGAAACGTTTTATTTTGGCCCTTGAGTTTCGGGTTAATGGGCATATGATGGGCAGGAATAACAGGGCAGTACAACCCGCATAACATCAAATGGGATGCTGTAAAACAAGGAAGAAGACACATGTTGATGCATACATTATTCCGTCATGGGTGAACGCAAAGAGGCAGTGCTTGCTGAGTTGTATTCTTGACGCGCTGTTAACACCTGGTCCCGTTTGGGTTGGGCCATTGGTCAATGTCACGTTCTTCGGGGGAAACAAGAAGCTCAATTATTCAGCGACGTTTGGCTTTGACCGCATCGGTAAGATCACCTTCACCAGTTTCATCGATGTGGAAAAGCTGATATTGAGTTGCTCCGGTCTATTATGCCAGACCGCCCGCTTACTCAAGAATCGCCACAAACAAATAGACGAAAGCCTACTGCACTGATGAATAAATCGATATTACAGATTCTATTTATTGGCGTGGCACTGATAGCGTGTACCCATCAAGCGCCGAAGCAAGTATCGCCTCTATATGATCGCTTCGTCGAATATCGAAACGCAGAAAAAAGCGGTCAAACTGAAAACCAATTCTTCTCGCAGAAACTTTGGTCGGCAATTAAAGAGGCTCGCGCGCAAACAGCAAAAGAACAAGGACTCAGCGCCATATTGTTAAAGTTTCCCGATGGTATCGCGCATATATCCGGGAGCAAAGAGGCGATAAAAGATAGTAAAGGTTGTTTAATGCTCATGGGGACTGATAACAAAAACACCCAAACGGATTACTATGTTTCCTTCAACAGAGAAGGCGGACAGTGGGTTTTTGATGAAATTCAAATTAAGTATTTTCTGGATGGGACAAAGCGATTCCTGAAAGAGGCCGTCTGCGATGAAGAGAAACAGAATCAATTGTGGATTGAATTTATGCAATCACAACAGTAAATGAGACTGTAAACAGAAAAACCGGGCAGGTCTATTTTTCTAAAATATAGTCCAAAGAGGTGGAAAATAGATCTGTCACCTTTTCCCTTTTACATCGCTCGCGATCACGGGGCGAACGCGCAAGGCGTCAAGATTTACTTGCATTCGCCCTTTATACACAGGCTGGGGGCGTATGTTCAGAAAAACAAATAACTGTTTAATTCTCTATAGATTTACGGGTAGGGCAAATTCACCCTGGAGCCACTTCAGTAACTGAGATTTTTAGGGTAAAGTAGTTCATGCTCGCGAAAAATAATCAATCAAAAAATAATTAATCATAAGGGGACTACATGAATAAAATATTAACTTTAGTTTCATCAGCAATTTTATCAATGTTAATAATGAACCCTGCATTGGCATTTAAGTTAAAGACACACGTATGGATAGGCCAGGAGGTATGGAATGATGTTAATGATGATGGGTATGTAACTATCCCACCATACGGTAGCTATAAAGTGGCAACCGACATTGTCACTGCATTAAAAAATAATCGTAGAGTATATTTAATGGGCAACGTAGGCCCAGATGGCTTTCCGGATATGATCGGCGGGCAGGTGGCCGTGCATCCAGGGATTCCAGATGGATGGAAAACAGATGACTGGTTTAAGCATTTGCTCAAAAATGCAAGTAGCCCGTCAGAAAAAGCATTTGCATATGGTTATTTGTCTCATGGCGCCGCCGATACCTTTGCGCATACTTACGTGAACACTTATGCCGGCGATGCCTTTGACATGATGGACGGCGAGACAGACGTTGAGGCCCGACATATGCGGCTGGAAGCATACATAGAAGACAAAACACCCGACCTTTCATT